>CAZOKT010000070.1:0-10117 GCA_964580505.1 uncultured Parabacteroides sp.
TCACGGACTTTGAACTTACCAATTTTTCTTCTCGAAATCTCGAATTTTTGACATGAATCAATTAAAACAGTGGTTTCGGAAGTGTAAAAAAACTTGCTGCGGGACGAGGTTGATGACTCATCGATAAGCAATGGGTCGGTCTACTCAGTAAGTAGCAAGCAGTCTACTTGGTAAGAAAAGGTCAGCTTGCTTGAGGATGTTTCGTCTTCTTTTTCGAGACAAGCTTGAGATCGGATGTGTGTTCCTGCCTGACAATTTTTTTGTCTCTTTGTTAATTCTCAATATTATTTACTACCTTTGCACAATCAATCATAAATAAAGAGAATAATTGCATGCACGAAAGATTAATCATTCTTGATTTCGGCTCGCAAACGACACAGCTTATTGGGCGAAGGGTGCGCGAGTTGAATATGTATTGCGAAATAGTTCCTTATAATAAGTTCCCGCATGATGCGACTGACGTAAAGGGGGTTATCCTGTCGGGTAGTCCTTATTCGGTGTATGATGAGAATGCGTTTAAAGCTGACCTGACAAGCATTCGGGGCAAGTATCCGGTGTTGGGGATTTGTTATGGAGCACAGTATATCGCTTATACTTCCGGTGGGAAAGTAGAGCCGGCAAACTCTCGCGAATATGGCCGTGCAAATCTGACCCGTATTGATGACGATGATGCACTGTTCAAGGGAATTGAAGCAGGTTCGCAGATTTGGATGTCTCATGGAGATACAATAACACAGTTACCGGATAACTTCCATATCATAGCAAGCACGGGTGATGTGCAGAACGCAGCATATCGCGTGGAAGGTGAACCGACGTGGGGCGTACAGTTTCATCCAGAGGTATTCCATACGATAGATGGAACGAAGTTATTGGATAATTTCTTGAATATTTGTGGTTGTGCGAAAGATTGGACACCGGCTTCGTTTATTGAATCGACCGTAGCCGAGCTGAAAGAAAAATTGGGCGAGGATAAAGTTATTTTGGCATTGTCCGGAGGTGTGGATTCCTCTGTAACAGCGGTGTTGTTGAATCGTGCTATCGGCAGGAATCTGACTTGCATTTTCGTAGACCACGGTTTGTTGCGCAAGAATGAATTCGAAAACGTATTAAGAGATTATGAACACTTAGGCCTGAACGTAATCGGCGTGAATGCGAAAGAGAAGTTCTATCGGGAATTGGCAGGCGTAACTGACCCGGAGAAGAAGCGCAAGATTATAGGGAAAGGATTTATTGACGTGTTCGATGAAGAGGCTCATAAATTAAAAGATATCAAGTGGTTGGGGCAAGGAACCATTTATCCGGACGTTATCGAGTCGCTCTCTATTACGGGTACGACGATAAAGAGCCATCATAACGTAGGCGGACTTCCCGCGAAGATGAACCTGCAATTGGTAGAACCGTTGCGCCTTTTGTTTAAAGACGAAGTACGCCGGGTCGGCATCGAATTGGGAATGCAAGCACATCTGATAAAGCGGCATCCCTTCCCGGGACCGGGTTTAGGTATTCGTATCTTGGGCGATATTACAGAAGAAAAGGTACGTATTTTGCAAGATGCTGATGATATTTATATGTCGTTGATGCGCGAATGGGGGTTGTACGACAAAATCTGGCAGGCTGGCGCCATCTTATTGCCTATCCGCTCGGTTGGTGTAATGGGTGATGAACGTACTTATGAGAATACAGTAGCATTGCGAGCTGTAACTTCATCGGATGCAATGACTGCCGATTGGGCACACCTGCCTTATGAGTTTTTGGCGAAAGTTTCCAATGAGATTATCAATAAGGTGAAAGGTGTGAACCGCGTAGTGTATGACATTAGCTCAAAACCGCCTTCGACAATCGAGTGGGAATAAACAGAGTAAGGATTAAAACTGATATATTTCATCGAAACTTCCGGAACGTCACCGATTTGTACTTCCGGAGGTTTCTTTTTTTATTTCTTGTATTCCATTTTGTATATAATCCAGTAGCATGTCTTTGGGTTTTAGGATTTGGTCGTTCCATTGGAGAAGGTCGATGTCTATGGGAATAATGCCTTGATATTTGCTATTAGCGGTTCGCCCCAATTCCTTTTCTATTCGCTTGAATTGATAACGGAGTTCTTCTATGGTGAGAAAAGTGGAGGATAATCCTATGCGGTTAAGGAACAATTTGGTGCAGATGCTGCAAACGGGTCGCGTATAGACCGGAGTAGACCAATGCACGTGTGGTAACAGTTGTTCGATATGTCGGCAAGCTTTTTCTATTTGAGATGCAGCCTCTTCATTCGAGCCTAATGCAATAATTATCTGGTGGTTCGACATATTAATGAGTTTGTAGGATAAAAGTACAAAGTAAAGGCAGATGGTCGCTGTATCCTCCTTCGTATTGATAACCGTAATAAGTGCGAAGCGGTCGTTCCCCGCGCCACGTTTTATCTTTTGTCAGTAGGAAATCGGGGCAGTAAATTTGATTTCCTTTTTCTTGTAGATGCAGTGTATGTTGGTTATCAAGTAATAAACCATTGACGATGAGGTGATCTAATTGATTCCATTCACCTTTGTACTTATAAGAACCTTTGGCTGTATAGAACAGATTGTATAGTTCTTTAGGCTGAATGGAGGTATCTGTAGGATAGGCATGGGCTCTCAGTTGTAAGGATAGGCTTTCATCTTGCGGCATATCATTGAAGTCACCCATGATGATACATTGAGGAGTTGTACGGAGCGATAAAATAGAATCCACACAACTGCGAAGCAGGGATGTAGCTAACAATCGTTTCGGTCGGCTGGCAATTTCTCCACTTGAGCGCGATGGCATGTGGCATACAAACACATCTATGGTATCGGTGTTCTGGATTTCTCCCCACACATGCAAGATATTACGTGTAGGACGTTCTTTGGGAGGCAAAGGGATAAGTATTTCTTCTGAACCAAGTAGCCGGAATTGCTCTCGTTGGTATAGTAAAGCGACATTGATACCCCGTTGGTCTTGTCCGTGTGTGATGCAATAGCGGTAATCTAATTGTCGGAGTGAAGTGCGAGTCAAGAGATGTTGCATGACGGAATCATTCTCTACTTCACACAATCCAATGAGAGCAGGACTATTCCATTCTCCTGCGGATTGAATAACTTGTGCGATGTGTTGCAGTTTTCGGTAATAACGTCCTTTTGTCCAATGTCTGCTTCCGGAAGGAAGAAATTCTTCGTCGGAAACATTCGGGTCATCTTCCGTATCGAAACAATTCTCCACATTATAACTTATCACCTGAAAGACTAAAGGCTTATTATTTTGTGCAAATAAGCTATAAAAAGTAAATAGGATAATGATCCAAATAAGACTAATCCTGAACATATTCATAGGCACCTATTGTCGGACCGGTTTCTGTATTTAATCTGTCTATCCCCATACGGTCTGTCGGATATTGTGTAGAAATAGAGGCATCGGCTTTCCCAACGCCTAAAGAGATGACGGAATCTGGTCGAAAATCGAATTGGTATTTATTGGCTTCACCTCCGGTCATTTTATAGTAAGGCACGTTCTCATCATTTCGAAGAATAACTTGATTGAAATGTTCATCATTCTCATCTATAACTGTCGCAATAGCACAATGATTGAAATAATAGTTTACTGCAGATTCGTCAATAAACGATACGGCTATTTCTCCGCCATAACTTCCACTACCTGAACCAAAGCTTCCGTCTATCACACAATTATCAAAACGAACTTCTAATTCGGCTTGTGAAGCTTCATCACTGCCTATTGGATAATAACTGTCTGCCAATGCGATGCATGAAGAACTGCGTTGGATTAATTGCATGTAGTTGACCAACGAGCAGTGGGTAAATTGGTACGTTCCGCTTGCTAAGGTTACAACGGAACCCCCGGCATTGCTTATTTCAGTGTTGGTGATCGTTGCCATACTATTGCTTGATGTGAAGACATTCTTTTGCATATTGGTGAATTGACAATTTGAGGCAACCAGTTTATTCTTTGTAGGGTCGGATGGTTCCAAGGTAATGCCTGTTGTTCCGTTTCGTATAATAGTGTACTCCATGTAGTTATCGAAACTTTCATATGTAAAATAGATACCACCCCATTGTCCCGGTGTACGGTCGTAAGGTAAGATATTATCCAAGACAAAGTCCAATCGGTCTCCGCGGATAATGACAGGCTTTTCCAATGTTCCCTCAGAAATAAGCCGACCGGAAACAATCATATTGGCTTGATCATGCATATAGAGGGATGTTCCTTCGGCAAGTCGGAGAGTCACTCCTGCGTCCACGGTAATGCTGTCATAGACTAAGTGTGGTAAATCTGCAGTCCATGTAGTGTCCTTCGTAATATGTAATCCGCCTTTATAAAGGTGCATATTTTGTCCATAGGCTTCTAATCGTACGGATTGGGAGATTCCATTAGTAATAAATACGACAGAATCTTCCACCAAAAAGGGCCGGTTTGAATCGTTGGGATCTACTGTTACTTCCACAAAGACAAACATACTATCTTCTGCCAAGATTCCTACATTGTCAAAATAATCACCTTTTCGCCCGTCTACATTTAAGCTGAAACAAGATTCTCCACCGCTAGCCAACATAATGGATTGCATATTTAACGCTTCGCTATTCTTATTATAAACAAGAAATTGCTTTGTGGCGGAGCCGATGGTGGTGAATACTGTATCGAATGATAATGTATCGACAGAGAAAGACAAACGGTAGTTGGGATTGGTCGAATAGTGTTCATCCAACCCTTCGCAAGCTATAAATAGTGTCGGTAAGGTCACAATTAAGAATAATATAAGTAAGGTTGTTCTTTTCATCCTTTTTAATCCGTCAAGTTTGTCTTTGCTTGTGCAAAGATAATATAAAAGAAACAATATATAAAGAGGAATTGATAGTTTTTCAACTAACCATTCCTCTTTATAACGAACAAGTATTCAAATTATTTTGTAGGAATATTCTTTAACAATTCTAATAGATGTTTCCACCACAAGCCTACGGTCTTGATTTCAATACGTTCGTTGGGTGAATGTACTTCTCTTAGGGTCGGGCCGAAAGATATCATATCCAAATGCGGGTATTTTTCCAAGAAAAGTCCGCATTCCAATCCGGCATGGATGGCCATAATCTCAGGTTGCTTATGGAATAGCTTTTCGTAAGTTGTTTGTGCAATCTTCAGAATAGGAGAATCCGGATTTGGCGCCCAGCCCGGATAACCGTCTCCATGCGTAACTTTTGCACCGGCCAAAAGAAATGTGGCTGCAACTTGGTTTGCAACCATTTCTTTACAGGATTCAACTGAGCTACGCTGGCTTGTTCCTACTAATATTGTATGGTCTTCTTTCATCTTGATGGAGGCTAAATTCGTAGATGTTTCTACTAAGCCTTCGATGTCATGGCTCATGCCAATTACGCCATGCGGACATGCCACCATTGCACAGATGACTTTTTCGGTGGTTTCATTATCAATATAGGAATTCGGCTGGTTGGTCGATTCCATGATTAGACGGATATTTTTGTCTACATGTTTCAGTTCATTCTCAATATCAGCTGCAAAGTGGTTCAGTAGGATGCGAACATTTTCTTTGTCGTTTGGCAATAATCCGATAACAGCATGGGCTTCACGTGCAATAGCATTACGCAAATTGCCTCCATCAATCGAGCAAAGTGTGAAGTCATATCCGTTTTTCTTCAAAAGGAATAAGAAGCGGAACAGGATTTTGTTGGCATTCCCCAATCCTTTATGAATTTCACCTCCGGAATGTCCTCCATTCAATCCTTTCACGTCAATACGGAAATAGTGCCTGTCTGCCAGCGCCTCTTGTGGCTGATAGTGGAATAAAGCTTGCGTATCTTTTCCTCCGGCACACCCCATGAATATTTGCCCTTCGTCTTCACTATCTAAATTAAGTAAAATATGTCCCGTCATGAAGCCTTCTTGGATGGCTTTAGCCCCTGTCAATCCGGTTTCTTCATCTACTGTAAAAAGGCACTCTATCGGACCATGTTCAATATCATCAGAAGCTAACAGAGCCAGTTCTGCAGCCATACCAATGCCGTTATCAGCTCCTAAAGTAGTCCCATTTGCACGTAACCAATCTCCTTCTACAATGGTTTCGATAGGGTCTTTATCGAAGTCATGTTTCGTATCGTTGTTCTTCTCGCATACCATATCCATGTGTGATTGCAAGATAACGGTTTGCAGGTTTTCCATTCCCGGAGTAGCAGGCTTCGATATTAAAATATTTCCTGCTTGGTCTTTTTTGATGGGCAGATTATGTTTTTGGGCAAATGCTTCCAAGTAGGCAATTATTTCCCCCTCTTTTTTCGAAGGGCGTGGAACCTGCGTAATCTCGTAAAAATGTTTCCACACGATTTCCGGTTGTAAGTCTGTAATTTTCATCATTTTGTTAGCTAATTTAAAGTTAATATATCTCATCAAATCAGATTTATATCGAAAAAAAGTAGAATTAAATGAGAAAAATCTACTTTATAATCGGTGAAACCCTTATATTTGCGTTCACAAATATAGATACAAATGCTAAAAACGTTATTATTTGCAATCATAATTATTGCTATTTCTGTAGTTTTACTCTGCATAAAAGTTATTTTCGTGAAGGGTGGACGCTTTCCTATTACACATATAGAAGGTAATAAAGCGTTACGTAAGAGAGGAATTTACTGTGCAAAAACAGAAGATCGTTTGCAGATGAAACGGCGTGGTCTTTATGAAAGAATGAAGGAATTATAAATAGATAATAGGAATATGAACAGTATCGATTATAAGGAATATGATGTGGATTTATAACTATATTTGTAATTAGTAAAAAGATGATATATGAAGAACGTTAACTACATTATCAACGGCGTATTAGCTATTGCCATTGTGATTCTTTTTGTGATGCATTTCTCTGGTAATAAAGAAACAGGGGTGGTTAGGCTCGTGGCTAATGAAGGTGATCCCTCGACGGGTTTAATGCCGGTAGCCTATGTGAATGTCGATTCTTTATTGGAGAATTACAGTTATGCGAGGGACTTGAACGAAATTATTTTGAAAAAGGCAGAAAATTCAAGAGCAAGTGTAAATCAGAAGGCTGCTTCTTTGCAGAAAGAAATGGAAGATTTTCAGCGTAAAATTACGAATAATGCCTTTTTAACTCAAGAAAGAGCGGAACAAGAACAGCAGCGTTTATTGAATAAACGTCAGGAGTTGCAAGATTTGGATACGCGTTTGTCTCAAGAATTGATGGCTGAGCAACAGAGATTGAACGAACAGTTGCGTGATTCTATCGTGAATCAGTTGAGGGTGTTTAATCAGGATAAAGGTTTCCAGGTTATTTTTAGTAATACCGCAGGTGATAATATCCTTTTAGCAAACGATGCTTATGATATTACTGCTGAATTGCTGGATTATCTGAATAAAAATTATGCTACAAATAAATAGTTTGTTTTAGAATTATTCCAATTAAAACAGGATGTTAGTAGCGTAGATACTTAGGGATTTGCGTACGTGACAGAGTGTTTGTTACTACTTCAGTAAGTGAATCTATCCTTTAAGGAGGATTTTGAATTTCGATGGAAATTCGTTGGCTTGGGTGCAATTCCAGTTCCTATACGAGCTTGTCCAACATCCCGCCACCGATGAGTATCCGCAAATATGTGTGTTTTTCTTCCCTTGACTTTCTTGTTCCCGTCGATTCCCCTTGCCGAGGTTCACGTGATGAGATGTTCTTGCACTTCTAATCGCTGATTCTCGATTTGAAGTTTTTTTCTTTCCGAACACAAAGCAGTTCTTGGAACGACGGATGGCAAGAAGTTTCTCAATTCCAGTATGGTTATAATATTATTAAATGTATTTCAAACAGCATCTAAAATAGAGGAGAATAAAAATATGAAGAAAACTTTACTTTTCTTGGTGGCAGTGCTATTGAGCTTGCCTTTGAGAGCAGACGAAGGGATGTGGCTTCTTCCATTGCTGCGAGACCAAAAAATCGACGAAATGAAGGCATTGGGACTTAAATTGCAAGACTATGATATTTATAGCTCAGAGAATGCCTCACTGAAAGATGCTGTTGTGATATTTGGAGGAGGATGTACGGGTGAGGTGGTTTCTCCCGATGGATTGGTGTTGACAAATCATCATTGTGGTTATAGTGCGATACAGAAGCATAGTTCGGTGGAACATGATTATCTGACGGATGGCTTTTGGGCGACGACGAGAGAACAGGAATTGCCAAACGAAGGACTAACTGTAACTTTCATTGATAAAATTGAAGACGTTACGGAATATGTCAAGGCAGAGCTTGCGAAGGAGACAGACCCGAACAGCATGAACTTTTTATCACCTAAGTTCTTGAATGCTTTAGCTAAAGAACGGGTAGGAGAGAAGTTCTTGCAAGACAATCCCGGTACGAAAGTGGAAATCTTACCTATCTTTGACGGGAACCTATATTATATGTTTACGAAGAAGATTTATTCGGATATTCGGCTGGTCGGAGCTCCGCCATCTTCGATTGGAAAGTTTGGTTCGGATACAGATAACTGGATGTGGCCGCGCCATACTGGTGATTTCTCAGTCTTCCGTATTTATGCGGATGCAAATGGGAATCCGGCTCCTTATTCCGAGAATAATGTTCCACTTCGTCCTAAACGTTGGATGAAAATTTCTATCAAAGGATTTTCGGAAGGCGATTTTGCTATGATTATGGGATTTCCCGGACGGACGAATCATTTTTATACTTCGTGGGAAGTTGCAGAACGACGGGATATCGACAATGCCGTGCGAATAGAAATGCGTGAGTTGCGGCAGAATGCAATGTTGGAAGAGATGCTGAAGGATGCGAAAACACGTATACAGTATGCAAGTAAATATGCGGGTTCACAAAATGCCTATAAAAACTCGATTGGTAGCAACTGGGCAATTAATAAGCGCGATTTTGAAATGGTGAAGCAAGCCGAACAAGATGCGCTTATCGCTTGGGGAAAGCAGTACGATCAACCGCAATATGAAGCCGCGCTAACGGCGATTCGTCAAATGGTAGAGGATAGACGTGATCTCCGTTTTCGGAAATGGATGCTTGATGAGGTAATTTTGCGCGGCATAGAGTTTGCTTCGGTACCTACTCAAGTAGATTCTTTGAAAGCTGCGTTGCAAGATGAAAATCAGGAAGAAATAACACATCAGTTGGAAAAACTGCGCCATGCGTTCCAACGTTTTTTCAACAAAGATTATTCGCCGGAGGTTGACCGAAAAATAGCAAAGGTTATGTTGTCAGCTTATCGGAGTCGGGTCGAAACAGATTCCCAACCAGAATATTTTTCCATAATCGATAAAGATTTTCATGGTGATGTAAACGGTTTCATCGATACGTTATTTCAACAGTCTATTTATGGAAGCGAAGCGAACTTTGATGCATTTTTCAGCCATCCTACCGTTGAGGTGTTAGATAATGATCCGATGTTACTTTTTGCACAATCGGTACGTGCGGAACAGAATAAGCTCAATCAGGAATTGCAAAAATTTGATGACGGATATAACCGTGCGCATCGTGTTTATGTAGAAGGTTTGATGAAGATGAATGACCCGAAAAATATGTGGCCGGATGCTAATTTTACATTACGTTTGACGTATGGCCAGATTAAGGGCTATAGTCCGCGTGATTGTGCGTATTATGGTTGCCAAACGACGTTAGACGGCGTGATGGAAAAGGAAGATTCGACGAATTGGGAATTTGTTGTACCGCAACGATTGAAAGAGCTTTATAATAAGAAGGATTTTGGACCTTACGTACTTCCGAATGGCAAGATGCCGGTAGCGTTATGTGCCACTACGCATACAACGGGTGGAAATTCCGGAAGTCCGGTGATGAATGCAAACGGTGAGCTAATCGGTATTAATTTCGATCGTAATTGGGAAGGCGTTGGGGGAGATATAGAATATTTGCCGGATTATCAACGGAGTATTATTGTAGATATTCGTTATGTCCTTTTTCTGATTGAAAAATATGCTGGTGCAGATTTTTTGATTAACGAGATGGATATTATAAAGTAACGTGAGTTCGACATAAGATGTAAATTGAAGAGGAACAAGCCTAAAATTTCAGAGTGCATGAAGCGGTAAGTTCACGCACTCTGAA
>CAZOKT010000071.1:0-9992 GCA_964580505.1 uncultured Parabacteroides sp.
TGCGACCTGCTATTCGGCTAAAGCCTGTTCAATGTCTGCTATAATATCTTCTATGTTCTCGATACCGACCGATAAACGAATCAAATCCGGCGCAATACCCGCTTCTCGGAGCTGCTCTTCCGTCAATTGGCGATGTGTATGACTGGCAGGATGAAGAACACTAGACCTCGCATCAGCCACATGTGTAACGATCGCTACCAGCTTCAAATTGTCCATGAAACGGATTGCCACATCCCTTCCGCCCTTCAAACCGAATGACAATACGCCACACGAACCGTTCGGCAAGTATTTTTGTGCCAACGCATAATACTTATTGCTTTTAAGTCCCGGATAATTCACCCAAGCCACTTTATCACAGCTTTCCAACCACTCGGCTACTTTTTGCGTATTCCGACAGTGTTGAGGCACACGAAGATGGAGGGTTTCCAATCCTAAATTCAAAAGGAATGCATTCTGCGGTGATTGAATCGCTCCGAGATCACGCATGAGCTGACTTGTCGCTTTCGTGATAAATGCCAGTTTTCCGAAAGTCTTAGTGTATGTCAGGCCATGATACGACTCATCAGGCTTACACAATCCCGGGAACTTGTCAGCATGCGCCTCCCAATCGAAATTTCCACTGTCGACAATGCATCCGCCAACACAGCATGCGTGCCCATCCATATATTTGCTTGTCGAATGCGTAACAATGTCTGCACCCCATTTAAACGGCTGGCAATTAATCGGAGTCGCAAACGTATTATCTACTACTAACGGCACGCCGTGTTTATGAGCTATGCGTGAAAATTTCTCTATATCCAGCACCATGACACCCGGATTAGAGATTGTTTCACCAAACATCAACTTGGTATTCGGCCGGAAAGCCTTTTCTATTTCTTCTTCGCTGGCTTCTTGATCAATAAACGTACAGTCGATACCCATTTTCTTCAATGTAACTCCCAATAGATTGTATGTTCCGCCATAGATGCTGGTTGCACTCACAATATGGTCGCCCGCTTCGCAAATATTAAAACAAGTAAAGAAATTGGCTGCTTGGCCGGATGAGGTGAGCATTGCAGCCACACCTCCTTCCAATGCAGCAATCTTGGACGCGACAGCTTCGTTTGTCGGGTTTTGAAGGCGCGTATAAAAATAACCGCTCTCCTCTAAATCAAACAGACGCGCCATCTGTTCGCTCGTCTCATATTTAAATGTTGTACTCTGATAAATCGGTAATATACGAGGCTCTCCGTTCTTGGGTTGCCATCCGCCTTGTACGCAAAGCGTACCAACTCTCTGTTTATTCTTTCCCATTTGATTCCTTTTTTAGATAATCGTTGACAAAAGTACAAATGAATTTGATTTCCTACTACTTTTTCACCACATTTTCTTTTCTAAAAGACGGAACCAAATGAATGAAGTGAGGCCTTTTAGTATACTTGAAATGCTGATAGCCCACCATACGCCGGAGATACCCAATCCAATAGCTCCTAAATATATGGCTAATGGGACGCGAAGTGTATTAAAGGTAATACTGATGATAGCCGGAGGGACTGTCCGTCCTGTTCCATAGAATAATCCCTGCATGGTGATTTCAAGCATCATGAATAGCATAGAATAACCATCGATGCGCAAAAATTCACCACCAGCTTGATATGCCGCAGTTTCCGGCACGAAAAGGGAGAAAATGTCACTCCCCCAGAATACGAACAGAAGTGTACAAGCCAATCCGAATATGGAGGTCATTTGCAAAGTTGTCCGATAGGCTTGGTCGATGCGCTCTTTCTTTCGTGCTGCATAATTTTGTGCAGTGAAGGCACTGAGTGCTGTACTGAATCCTTGTGAGGTGTTCCACGCTATTGCCTCGATTTGTCCGCCTGCTGTCAGTGCCATGAGTCCGATATGTCCTCCGTAGGTTGTCGCGGTTCGTCCCATCAATAAATTAATGATGGCAAAAAAAGAATTCAGCAAAGCTACAGGTAAACCCAAATGAATGATATGTAGGCAATATTTCTTTTTCAGTCGGACAAATATACGGAAATCCGGCCAAAGACGTTTCCGTATTTTCACTTGATAGATGAAAAGCAATACGACTGTCGCTTGTGAAAGCCATGTCGCGTAAGCTGCACCAGCAGTTCCTAAATTAAACCCAAAGATAAACAACGGATCGAGAACCATATTCATCACCAATCCACTTCCGCTAACATAGAAAGGTATTTTGCTCATTCCCGATGCGTTGTGGATTCCTGTAAATGCGGATGCAAGGAAGATAAACGGAAATCCGGTTGCAACGATGCGAAGGTACTCTACCGCATAGGCAGATACATCCGCTTCCAGTCTGTATAATCCAATAATCGGATGAGCAAAGATAAACAACAATGCACCCCATATCAAGGAGATTAAGAGCCCAATCGTCAGGTTGTGAGAAGCATAGGTCTGTGCGTCTTCCGTATTGCGTGCCCCAATGGAATGTCCTACCGAAACTTCCGCACCAACCTTACTCATCAGCGAGATGGATTGCGTCATCCAAGTCAGGATTCCTACAGCTCCGATGGCAGCAACCGCTCCGCTGCCCAATCTTCCCACCCAAACCATGTCTGTCAGGCTATATGCCATCTGTATGAATGAGGTTCCCATGATAGGAACCGCCAGATTGAATAAAAGTTTGCGTATAGGTCCTTCTGTCAGATTCTTTATGCTCTGCATATTATATAATGTCTAACATTTTGCTGCGTGAGAGCAAGCAGGCTCCAAATAATGCAGCTCGCTCTCCCAATTGAGAGATTTGCAGTTTAGTGTCTTTGTTTGCCAAATTCAATGTGTATTTATAGATAGCACTTTGAATGGGATAGCGCAGGTAATCTTTTGTTTCGGCCAAAGGACCGCCCACGATAATTAACTCAGGATTCAGTAAGTTAATCAGCCCCGCCAACCAACGTCCCAAAATGACTCCAAGATGCTCTACAATTTCTATTGACAATACATCCCCTTTGTGTACGGCTTCTACGAAATCACTAAGCAAAAGTTCGCCATGTTCTTTTATCATGTCCGCCATAATTGACGAGCATCCTTGTGTCATTCGTTCGTTTAGCAACCGCTTCACAGCAAAACCAGAAACTTCTGTTTCCAGACATCCCTTCTTTCCGCAATTACAGATGATTTCGTTATTTAACGCGCAAATATGGCCTATTTCTCCGGAAAGTCCCGATTTACCGTAATAAAGTTTCCCATCGATGATAAGTCCAGCCCCTAAACCCCAATTGATATTGATAAACAATACGTCCTTTTCGTTTACATTTCCTACCATATATTCGCCATAGGTCATAGCACGTGAGTCGTTATCCAAATGAACAGGAAAGCCTATCTGTTTCTCCAGCACTTGGGCTAACGGTTGTTTACCGAATTGAAAGTATGAATAAGAGTAACCTGTAATCGGATTGACCCGTCCCGCAAGGTTTATGCCTACGCGGCTGATTTTCTTCTGCGAGATAGGAAGGTTTTCTATATAGTCCCGGATAATTGCACATAACCGGTCAAACGCTTCGGGCGTGTTCTTCAAGCTGTAAGGTACGGATTGTTCTTCATTGAGGGTTTTGCCTTCGAAATCCATTACGGCCATCTGTATCTTCTTGTACTGGACATCAATTCCCACAAAGTAGCCTGCGTTGGGATTTAATCCAAAAAGATTAGGCTTTCGACCTCCGCTTGAATTGAGTTTGCCCAAATCCAAGATGTATTTCTCCTGAATCAGTTCACTCAAAAATTTAGTTACTGTCGGTACACTAAGGTCTAAATCCTTTGCCAAGTCGGCTATTGTAGACGCTCCCAAACGCATCAGGCGGTAAAGTAGGCTTCTTTTTACAGCAATAATCCTGTTGCGACTCTCTTGCAATTGAAAATTATTACCTATTGTCATCATACTGTTTAGTTTTTATAGGTGTTCTTGTTTATTCCTTGGGTTAAGAAGTAAGTTTATTTTCAATGCAAAATTGGCGATAAATAATTTAATCAACAAAAGGATTTGCCTAAAAATCATTTCAAAATGGTATATTTTGCCGTATATTTTGCAAAGATGCTCCGTGTGCGGAAGGAGAGTTAATGGAGGGACAACGGTTTTATTCGGAGGGCGAGAGCTTGCTTTTCTTTCATAATCAGTAAAAACATTACAAATATCCGTAAATCCGTTACGTCAATTTACGTAATATGGTACTACTTTCGCACGAAAAAGAAAACTTCTTCAGCTTTAAAGCAAGGCACCTCATTGCATAAGAGAAAACTGTTTCCGCGTCATAAACCGGTGTGGCTGATTAAGCTGAATAAATAAAAAGAGGAAGAAAGATGAATAGATTTGCTATTGTTCTCGTATTGATAGGATTTGCTTTTATGGCAACCATTCAAGCACAACAGAAAGTTTCTGATAATCTAAATAAAACGAATATGGGAAGTACTACTATCAAATTGACTATCGAAGGCGGCAGAACGTTTACCGCCACGCTGGAGGACAACTCCTCCACCCAGGCATTGAAAGAACAACTTGCCCAAGGAAATATCACCGTAAAAATGGAAGATTATGCCAACATGGAAAAAGTCGGTTCGCTTGGCATACGGTTACCCCGTAACGACCGGCAGATTTCGACTGTTCCGGGAGACCTTATTCTCTATCAAGGGCATTATTTCGTCATCTACTATGGTACTAATTCGTGGAGTCTCACGCGCTTAGGAAAAATAGACAATGCTTCGCAAGCAGACCTGAAGACGGCGTTAGGAAAGGGAGATGTGACAGTTACACTTTCATTGAGCTATTGATGAGCGTATGTTTGAAATATTGTTGAGCTTCGTAGTGGCTATCTCGCATATAAAATAGGAAATTTAAAGGCACTATATTACTCCCTTTCAAATCAAAAAGTACTTTCTGTCCGTTTAACGTACATTGGATAAGAATTCCTGTGCCGAGTAGCCACCAAAAACTACACATTTCAAACTTGAAAGGCAAAACTTATACTTTATGAGCAATGGAGTTTACTTGATTTGAGAGAAGCAAGACCCAAATAGATAGTTCCGTAAAGAAATAGGAAAAGGTTTGCCATATTCACCTATTCCTTACCGAAAAGTTTATGCCTATCTTTTCCGGATTTTATCGTTATATTTCCGAGAGAAAATAACGTTATTTTTCCGAATAGATAGGCATAAACACACATGCACTATTTTCTATTTGTTCAGCTTAAACGTATAGTTTCCGGAACCTACCTCTATAAATTCATCCTCCGTATGACGGATGCCTGCCTGCTTCAAGCCGTCTATCGTCTGATACGCTTTCGGGAAATGAATCCGAGCCGTAGTATTTCCGGGCACTTTAATCTTCCAAACCAACTGATTATCGCTCTTTGTCCAATCGCTTTCAATCGTGCCATACACCGATTCATACGATGCTTTGACATGATTCAAGCCTTCGGGGAATATCGGAGCCATCTCTATTTCCTTGAAGCCATTTGCCCCATCGGCACATTTGATGCCTGCCAAATCCTCATAATACCAAATCAACAAATCGCCCAACAGCATAACATGGTTGGCAGAGTTCATCGCTGGGTCGGCAGTATCTCCGTTCCAAAGCTCCCAAATGGTGGTAGCTCCTTTTTTAATCATATAGCCCCAGCTCGGATAATCCTCATTCGTTACAATCTTATAAGCCAAGTCTTTCCTGCCATATTCCGTCAAGCCGCGCATCAGATGCTGGATTCCCAGAACGCCGGTGCTCACATGCCCGCCGAAGTCCTCTTCCGTTTTCTTCACGATATTATCAAAAACCTTTTGCTCATAGCCTTCCGGAACCAATCCGAGACGTAAGGATAAAATATTTGCCGTCACCGTATTATTTCCATATTGAGCCGTTTCCGGATTGAAATACTTCTTGTTGTAAGCCTCTTTCATCTTCTCTGCCAATTGCTGATAACCGGCAATATCTTCCGTCTTGCCACAGATCTCGGCAAACTTCATCATCCGGTGCAACAAATCATAATACACCGTCGTACTCAAGATAGCTCCATCCGTCTTACGCGCGGGGTCTTGCGAATGAATCAAGTGCTGCTCTTCCGGAGGCATACACCAATCTCCATACGTATCCTTTACAATAATATAATCTTGCATGGCCGTTTGCTCCATGTGTTGCATCCACTTCTTCATCGCCGGATAGTGCTTTCGGATTGCGTTATCATCACCAAACTGACGGTTCAGCATTTCAGCGATATAAAAGAAAGCCGAAGGCCAAGTTACATCATCATTATAAAGCACCCAATAGTTGGGAGATACATCCGAGATGCTGCCTTCCGGACTCATCGAATCCTCTATATCTTGCAGCCATTTATTATACATCAGCGAGTTATTCAGCAGATAAGCCTCGCCACTTGCGCCTGTGGCACGGTCGCCCAACCAGCCCAATCGTTCATCGCGTTGCGGACAATCGGTCGGCATTCCCCGATAATTGCCACAAATACCCCAGAACGCATTCTTATGAATCTGGTCAATTAGCGGATTGGAACTCTCGAAGCGTCCGCTGGTTGACATCTTGTCATAAACTACATAACCCGTAAAATCCGTAGCGTTAGGCTTATAATCCAAGCCATCCACTTCTACAAACCGGAAACCATGATACACGAAACTGGGTTGCCAGACAAAAGCTTCATCCGACGCGGGAGTATAAATATCGGTTACTTTGGCTGAACGTAAGTTGGCCAAGTAGAGTGTAGTGTCAGGATTCAATATCTCCGCAAACTTGAAGGTAATCGGCTTTCCTGCCTTCCCTCTCAATTGCACACCAAGCCATCCCACCATATTCTGCCCCATATCCAAGATATACTTGCCATCTGCACGCGCCATCACCTGAACAGGCCTTATCGAATCTTGGATAGCCAAGTTCGGATTGGGTTGAGCCGTCAGTTCTCCTTCCGGTTCTTTCATCAAATCTGCATTTTTCCATGCCGAATCGTCATACTGTACGGTATTCCAACCTTTCAATTCCTTACGTGCATCATACTCTTCTCCGTCGAACTCATTATTCGCAATAATCGGACCTTGCGACGTTACTTTCCAACTTGTATCGCTAACGACCTGTTCAGTACTTCCATCAGTATATTCCACCTCCAACTGAGCCAATAGAGAAGGCAAGCCGAAGGTCAGCATTCCCGGATTACGCATTGCGAAGTAACGTCCATTTCCCAGTATAACCCCCAACGCATTCTCACCTTGTCGCAATAAATCTGTTACATCATATACATTATAATATACGCGCTTGGTATAAAGAGAAGGCATCGGAGCAAAAACATCCTCGCTAATCCGTTTCCCATTCAGATAAGATTCGGAAGAACCTAAGCCGGAGATATATAGTGTCGCCCGCTTTACTTCTTTATCAACCGAGAACGGTTTGCGCAAATAACGTGCCGCCAAGCGCGTATGTCCTTTATCCGTTTCATCCGGATTCGAGAGTCCCTCCTCTCCTATCCATTGCGCTTTCCATTCGGTCGGATTCAATATGGCCATCGACCAAGTCTGCACATCGCTCCAATTGCCGCCGACCGATTGATTCGTACTAACCTTCACCCGCCAATAATAGAGCTGCCTGGATTGTAAAGGTTGTCCGCCATAAGGAATAAGAACGGATTGTTCAGAACCTACATCGCCCGAATCCCAAATCAGATTCTTCTCTCCTGCTAAATCTTCCGGAGACGCCGCTACCTGAATACGATAACCCGTTTGCACCAAATCCGGCTTAGACGAAGTAATCTGCCAAGAGAAACGTGGCTGCATCACATCAATTCCCAAAGGATTCGACTTCATTTCCACCTGCAATTGCCCGACAGAAACTGAACCAGAAGAAAAGAAATTGCAACCGGCCAAACCGGCTAAAGCAAAACATAAACTCAATAAAACAATAAGTCTTTTCATGATACGAGGTTTTTATGATTATTAATTAAGGCAAAAGAAATAGATTCTAACGAGATTATGCTTTTAATTTTGATTTAGAAACTTTGCTTCTTGGCAGAAACAAATAAGGAGTTAAGTATTGCGACTCAACTCCTTATTAAATATTATTTGTTTCCTATGCCTCTCAGATGCCTAATGAAGCCTTAATGGCTTCTATCTTCTCAAGAGCAGCCTTATCTGCATCCGGAAGTTCATCTGCACTGTTTACTTTAGAATGTACTTCGATATAGAACTTAATCTTAGGCTCTGTTCCGGAAGGACGGATAGAAACCTTCGTTTTATCCTCAGTAAAATATTGCAATACGTTTGAAGTCGTAGGCATATTCAAGGTCAATGTCTCATTAGCCAAATAGTCTTTTCCTTTTAAGGTAGAGAAATCATTGAAAAGAACGACCTTCGAGCCGGCAATCTCCGTCAACGGATTCTCACGGAAATACTTCATCATGGCTTCGATTTCCTCAGCACCGCTCTTGCCCTTCTTTACTACGGAGATACCTTTCTCTTTCGAGAAGCCGTATTCTACGTAAATCTTCTGGAGCAACTGGTACATCGTCATGCCGTTATCCTTTGCCCATGCAGCTATTTCAGCCAGTATTGCGCAAGCCGATACGGCATCTTTATCCCGAACGAAGTCTTCGCACAACAAACCATAACTTTCTTCGGCTCCACCGATATAGCTCATCTTGCCTTCGTTCTGCTTCATCACGTTAGCAATCCACTTGAAACCTGTGTAAACATCATAGAATCCCACACCATTACGCTCTGCAATTGTACGGATAGTCTCCGTAGTAACGATGGTCTTTACGACATATTCCTTGCCTTGAATCTTGCCCAATTCTTTCCAACGGGTAATCAAATAATAGAAAAACATCAATGCAGTCTGATTGCCGTTCAGCAAAATCCATTCGCCCTCATTGTTCTTTACGGCTGCACCTACGCGATCAGCGTCCGGGTCGGAAGCCAGAACCAATTCCGCATCTGTCTCTTTTGCCTTCTCTACGGCCATAGCCAATGCTGCCGGTTCTTCCGGATTCGGAGAGACAACCGTTGGGAAATCTCCGCTTACTACATCTTGTTCCGGCACATGGATAATATGAGTAAAGCCAAAAGCAGACAATGCCATCGGGACAAGTTTTACTCCTGTGCCATGAATAGGTGTATAAACAATCTTCATATCATGGTGCCGCTGGATAGACTCCGGAGAGAGAGAGAGCTTCGTCAAGTCACTTATGAATTGCTTATCCATTTCCTCTCCGATAGTTTCAATAAGCGCTTTATTCCCATTGAACTGAATATCGGCAGCCGAACGGATTTTATTCACTTCGGCAATCGTATTCTTATCATGCGGAGTAATCATCTGTGCACCATCATTCCAATAAGCTTTATAGCCGTTATATTCTTTCGGATTGTGAGAAGCCGTAAGGATTATACCGCTTTGGCATCCTAATTTGCGGATTGCATAAGACATTTCCGGCGTAGGACGCAGGCTCTCGAATATATAAACCTTTATACCGTTGGCGGAAAAGATGTCTGCCGATATTTCAGCAAACTTCCTGCTATTATTACGACAATCATGACCAATCACTACTTTGATTTGGTCTAAATCAGCATATTCTTTCTTCAAATAATTGGACAAACCCTGCGTTGCTGCACCAACGGTATAGATATTCATTCGATTTGAACCTACTCCCATGATGCCACGTAATCCGCCCGTACCGAATTCCAAGTCTTTGTAAAAACATTCTATCAGTTCCGTCGGGTCTTCTGCGTCCAAAAGAGCTTGTACTTGTGCTCGTGTTTCGGCGTCATAACTATCGGTAAGCCATCCTTGTGCCTTACTTCTTACCATTTGTAACAAATCATTGTTTTCCATGTCTTACAATGTTTTTAAATCTATAATTTATGTATTTTGTCTCCAATTAAGATGAAACAAAAGTAGATATAATTATTGGAGAAAAAAAACGTTTGCGGAAAATATTATTGACTTCCTTCAAAAAGGAATAACCTCGCCGGTTTGCCCTCTTTCCGTTCATGCC
>CAZOKT010000072.1:0-9928 GCA_964580505.1 uncultured Parabacteroides sp.
TGTAAAGTTAATAATTTTTTCCCTTTACTTGACACAGTTTAATTTACGGCCTCAGTGGATGGCTAAAAGTCATTATAGTACTACTGTCAATTTGCTACATTACCGTAATTTTATGGGCACACCTAAAAAAACTAAGATTTAACATTCTTGATATAATTGGCTAATTGCGCTTGATTGTTTACATACCATTTAACAGTTTCCTTCAATCCTTCTTGAAATGATACTAACGGCAAATAGTTCAATAATCTTTTTGCTTTGTCAATGCAGGCAAATGAATGAGGTATGTCTCCAACTCTACATGCGCCATAAATAGGATTGATGTCAGAAATAGAAGTGTTATATTGCATCAAACATGATTTTATATCATAGGCTAATTGATTGATGCTTATACGTTCCCCGCCAGCAGTGTTGTATATTTGATTTACAGCCGATGGATTTGCGGTATTCAACGCAAGCATATTCATATAGATAACATTGTCTATATAGGTAAAATCCCTTGTATTCTGACCATTCCCATTTATTTGGGGCTGTTTGTGACTCAAGTATTGTTTTATGAATAAGGGTATTACCGCAGCGTATAAACTGTCAGGATCTTGCCTTCTGCCAAATACATTGAAATACCGCAATCCTATATATTCTATTCCATAGGTTTTAGCAAAAACATCTGCATACAATTCGTTCACACATTTTGTCAGAGCATAAGGGGATAAGGGTTTGCCAATATGTTCTTCCTCCTTTGGCAACTTCGTACAGTCTCCATATACAGAACTACTGGATGCAAAAATAAACCGTTTTACCTTGCAGTCTCTTGCAGCGACAAGCATATTGAGAAAACCTCCAATGTTGACATCGTTAGTTGTAATAGGATTTTCAATACTTCTCGGAATGCTACCCAAAGCAGCTTCGTGAAGGACTACATTCACCCCATCAATAGCCCGAATACATGTCTCGAAATTTCGAATATCGCCTTCTATCAAAGTAAAACGAGTTGGGTAACCGTCTAATAAATGCTGAATGTTGTACATATGCCCTGTTGAAAAATTGTCAAGACATACAACGTCATAACCATTTAGCAGTAAATGCTCACATAAATTCGAGCCAATAAACCCAGCTCCACCAGTGACTAATATTTTGTTCATATCAAAATGTTTTCTACTTTTATATCTGTTCCATAAAATGTTATCAACGAGAACCCCTCTTTGCCGTATGCAATCTCAAACTTTTGAAGATTTGGATGGAACGCAAAGCCTGTTGATGGTGCAGAACTGTAAACAATCCCATTTACCATGTTCTCTGCATGATAGTGAGTATGTCCATATAAAACTAGTTTCACATTAACCGCTTGATGAATTATCTCATTGAATTCATTGCGATTTTCCAACAGTTTTCTATTAAGCCATCCTTCCTGTTCGATTGGTGGATGATGGAGAACTATAGCAATTGGTCCACTATTCTGTCGTATCAATCTGGATAATGTTTCTGGATTGAAAAAGCCTCTTGACATATTGGCTACAGCAGAATTCAACATTATGAAAGTCCATCCACAAAGTTCAAATGTCTCACAAGTCTTATAGAATGAAGGTTTGTAGCCATGATAGAACTCATCCAAGTTATCATGATTACCCGGACAACAGTACGTCGGAATTCCAATTTCTGCAAATGCTCTGTCTATGTATTCATAAGTCCATCTACTCCCATCATCAGACAAATCACCACTTATCACAATACCATCAACACAATTCAAACTTTTAATCTTTTGGATTGCACTACAAAAATGTTCAAGTGTGTTTACGCCCCATATTGGGTGACCATTTTCTGTAAGGTGTATATCGCTGATATGGATTAGTTTCATAATTGTAGAATATGTTTTATTGCCTCATTATTGCTGCATTGTAGAGTATTATCAGCTTTAATTTCCATCATCTTGACACAAATTTCAGCAAATTCCTTTGGTGTAATATCAAGGGAAGCCGACATTATTGTCGGTGTTTTCAAATCATTAATATTATTAGTTTGCTCAACTTTTCTATAAGTACATCCCGATACGAATGATATTGCCCGTATCCCTAAATATGCTAGTTCGCTCAATGTGTTACGACCAGACCTTGTAATCACAAGACAAGCATCACTATAATACTTTTCGGCAGAAATAATTTCTTCGTGAAGTAGCACGTTGGCAGAATATTTATTACTATTCAGCACATTGAAAATGTTTTGGCTAGAACAGATTATGTGTATATTATATTTCGGCAAAAGAGGTGCTATCCTTTGGCAAAGTTCGCCTATTTTTAACGTAGAATCTTCAAATTGCTGTCCTACATTCACTGTTCCACCTCCTAAAATACAATAAATATTGTTTGACGGAACATTCTTAATTGCTATAATTTCCTGACGAATAATCGTATTGATGGAAATGAAATTGTTGTATCTTCTATCTCTCTCAACAATTCTCAATCCGTGGACTATTGCCAAATCACTTAATGAATACATGGTATTGAAGAAATCCATTGCTTCTTTGTCATTGTTCGGATTATCCACATCTGTCGGATTAAGCAATGCCACAACTTTCGTATTTGGATGAGAAATCTTAATTGACTGTAAGATTAACGGCTCACCATCAATGACAATCACATCCGGCATTAAATCCTTAATGGTGTCGTGAATATATGCCCCCATTTTGTTTGTCGGCAATAAACCGATAGAACAATAGTCCATCGGAGTGGCCTCTTCCAAGTTCGTATAACCTCGAGATTCCAAATATTTATTGCCTTGAAGATAACTTATAAATTTTACAGTGCAATCATATTTGTCTCTTAATGTCTCTAACAATGACACACCAGAAACAACTCTTCCTAATCCTGGAAAGCCACGAAATATACCTAATACTCTTTTCATTGCGTCACTGATAACATTTGATATATTTCTGTTATTGAGTATCTTTTTATCTGCAACGTGTCTGCAACGAGCGAAGTTCCGCCTTGAGTTACAGAAAACGCATACTTATAATATTTGCTAACACGACTCTTAATAAAAGCATTGTAAGCACCATAAGGATAAGCGTAAGTCAAGACCTCTCCCCATTCTTTTGCAATAAAATCGTATGACTGCTTTAACTCATATTCCAATTCTTCATCTGTCAGTTTCAGAAGATTGAAATGAGAAACTCCATGTGATGCAATCTCCCAACCATGTTGATAAAGATTTTTCAACTCATCCATATTTAGATGTTGTCTCAGTATTGCATCTTTGTTGTTCCATTTGTTGTCTTTGCCTATAAGACTTGTGCAGACAAAAACAGTTGCTGTAAAACCATGCTTGTTCAGAATTGGTAAAGCAAAATCATTTAATCCCTTGTATCCATCATCAAATGTACAAACAATCCATGACTTTCTTTCTTCAATATCCTTTACCAAGTATTCTTTCATAGAGCATAGCCCATAACCTGACAGATAGATTTGTTCCACAAATTTCTGAAAGACAAGAACTGGTGTGGTGATGCTGTCGTGCAAATTACCCTGAACATCATGAAGCCCTACAGCTATAATGTGTTCAATGCTACTTTTGTCAACTTTTTTTACGCCACAGTCCAACAGTTTATTCCATCTTTCTCTTATTTCCTGTTTATTACAACTCTGTTGAAGTTTTTTATACGCATTTGAATAGATTTCTTCTTTATTTCTCAAAGATATAAGTTTCTTCAGTGACACCGCCATAGAAGCGGGGTTCCACTCATTGAAGAATAAATTTGGATATTCTGACGACAAAATCTCTGCAATATAGCCAGAGCGTGTACTTATAAATGCACAGCCGTTTTGCAACGCTTCTGATATTGAATTAGGATGACCTTCACAAACAGAGCATTGAACATAGAAATCCCATTTTTCCATCAAATGAATCAATCTCGTCCGTGAAGTTTTGTTGTGAAACTCGATATTATTCCTTAAAGCCAGCCTGTCAATGATTCGCAGATATTCATGCTTCAAATCATCGTCAATATCACCTACCAGCACCAATTTTATTGGCAGTTCTGATATTTTCTTGTATTCTGAAACCAAATACAGAAGATTGGCAATCCCCTTTTTCTCATTCAGGTGCGAAGCCGCACAACCAATAACTACCGAAGAAGGAAGGTTTGGGAATAATACATCAGCACACTCACCCTCTAATGGATTGGGGATAATAACAATCTTGTTGATGGTGGAACGGTCTGTAAGCAGAATGTTCTGTTTCATCTCTTTTGACAAGCATACAATTCTGTCTGCACATTTTGATGCTTCATACAGATACCAACTATCTTCTGCTGACCACTTTGCCAAATTGATATCACTTCCTCTTAGGCACAATATATATTTTGCCTTTATCTGTTTAGCTAATAACGATGCGTAGTAACCATTGAACTTTCCACCAAAGCCAATCACAACATCAAAACTTTGGTATTTCTCCACTTCCGTTTTCAACTTATATTCCATTCGGATTGATTCCCCTAATTGTGGGAATACTCCGCCAGACGCAGTGAAAATAGGTGTTGTAGAGGAGTTGGTTACTTCTACAACATTGTCTTTTGATAAAAGATCGGTCAGTCTGGTACAGGATAAAGACATCCCTCCACCATTCAAACCTATTTCTGTTGTAACAATCAGTATCTTCATTGTCTTTCTATCAGATAAAGAGTTTTGCTTTTTCTATTCGTTGGGTATTTGTATGTTTCCAATGAACAGATTTTACAATTAGGGAATAGTCCTTTTACATCGTTGCTATCCAACCTTATATACTCTGGAAATTCCTCATCTTTCTGTGTGTATGACGAATCAATAACTTCCATCAGATAATATTTTGGATAACCAGCACGAACATAATATTCTCGCATTAAGTCCAAATATTCTTGTTTTGTCCTTGCCATATCAGCATACGCACAATTCACAAGAATCAAAATGTCGGCGGTGTATTGCCTGTTGTTGGGATAATTCTCATTCTGAATAACATCATTCCTGTCGAACATTTCTGCAATACGCCTTTGTGCAACCCTGCAAATCTGGTTGTCTTTCTCAAAGGAAACAATATGTTTAAAACCAAGGTAACACAATATCGCTGTTATGTCACCAAGTCCGCATCCTATCTCCAAAACCTTACTGCTTTTGTCCAAAGATTGCAATATGATTAAATAATATACAATGGAGTAAACAATCTCCCAGTATTTGGGAAATGCCTCTTCACAATACTGCTTGCTCCATGGAGCAATAGCAAAGTCTTCCTTGTGCGACAGGTTGTATTGTCTTAACAGTGATTTAAGTCGTTCCATAGTCTTTCGAATTGGTCAACAACAAATTCTTTTCCCTTTTCCAGACAAAGCCGTTCTTTTACTTCCTTCATAATGCAGCATTGCAACATAAAGTCTGGATGTATTCTTATCTCTCCATAGTTCCTACATGTCTTTATATCTTGGGTGAAACAAGGAGAGTCAATGTATAAAACAGAAGTTTGAAGATTGCTGTTCCTTATTGTCCACCTCAATGCACCAGTGCCTTTGTTTACAAACTTTACTGCATACTTTTTCAATATTGGCAGAATATCATCTATGAATCGGTCACTGCCCTTCAAACCTATTTGTGGCAAAAGTTTCAACGGTAATTCATTCTCCAATGCAAACATCGCCATTTGTTCTATGGTATCACTATTTGCCGATTGAATCACTGTGTTCAACCCTATCTTTATGCCAGCTGATTTCACATTCTTAATCCGGTCCAGAACCTTGCAAAGTTTTCCTGTACCAGTACTCTTTGCAAAATCTTTTTCAGAGACATACGGGAATTGAATATTAAATTTTACTCGCGTTTTCGCCAAGCGAGCAATCTGTTCGTCCGTTATCAATGACAGGTTTGTCGCACAACTTATGTCACAAGTTATGTGGTCATTGGCGTAAACAATCATGTCAACAATTTCTTTGTGCAGAAAAGGTTCACCTCCGCTAAAATTTATTTCCGACACTTCCTGACCACCCAAATAGTTGATTAGTTGTTTGAACTTCTCCACAGACATCATACCAACTAACCCTTCTTTTTCTTGCCCTTCGTTATGACAGAACGGACAACGATAGTTGCAACGGTTGGTGACTAATATCCTAAGTTTATCCCACTTTATAGATTTCATATTACGCCAGTATAATTTTTACATTATAATATTCTTCCAATTGTTCCATTTTTTCACCCAATAAATCCAAGCCGTCAGCATTGTACATTTCATTTGGCAATATCATTACATCATTTCGCTCTGGATGGAATTGTTCTCTTATATCCTTGTGGTTGAGCAGTCCGGCAACAGAGACGGAACCGCCATACAGGTTATTCTTAATGAGGTTGGTTTGGACATTTTCAAATCCGACAAATGCTTTTGTGAAATAATCATAGCCTGAAAGTGGACAGATTAAGTTCACAAGCATTCCTTTTGGTAAATCTCTGATTATCTTCTTCTGAGCTTCTATTCGTTCGTCAGCATCAATGAAATACTCATTGTTACCTCCTCTGAAAACATCTTTGAGGATGGGAACGGTGAAAACTACATCTGGATAATTCGCCTTAACCCAACTGATGCATTCCTCGTAGTTATCAATGCAAGCCTGCGACAATTCTTTCAGACGAGGTTGTGAAGTTGCCGTGTGTTCCATTCGTCTCACCAAAATCTGGCGGACACGTTTGTTCACTCCAAGTTCATGCAGCAGTTCCAAATCCTTTTTCACTTCGTCAAGATTCCCAGTGAACATAAGCGTACACTTATTCAGTGGGGCATACTTAAGCAGGAACATTGTCCGCTCTCGTTCAGAACGTGGAATGATCTTCTCACGCTGCTCTTGCATGGTTATTAGTGACAAGTCAATGCCATAGTTCGGGATAGAATTCAGAAAATCCATTTTGTCCTCCCTGATGTATGCTCCAGTTGTCACTGTCGTAATCTTTTTCGTTGGGAAATATTCGGCTGCAATCTTTATGAAATCATAAATCTTTGGATGCAGGAATGGGTCGGTATGTGGCGCGACCAAAACACCAGCACCGAGACGGACATAATTGACATTATGATTGATGTATTCAAATCCTTTCAATAAATCTTCTTGGTCGATTGGCGGTATCTTTGGGTAATGTCCGAGATAAGAGTCTGTATGTACTTTGCAAAATACACAACCGATTCCACAATACTGACTCAGTATTGGGATGTTTCCAAATGTGGCAATTTCCATGCGGAAAGCATCAAATTGTTCTTTGTTAAGTACCATATCTTATTCTTTTTCCTATCTAGAATGTGTTATAATCTTGAAAATCATTGCATCGTTCGCATAATTGTATGCGCTTATCGTCAAGCAACGACAGTCTTATAGCATTTAGTTTCGGATTGTTCCAGCAATCTATAAGTTTATCGTTCATCACATTCCCGAAACATGTGTTATACATGAAATCGTCGCAGCACAAGAGTACATTACCATTATAAGCAATAGTCAGTTTGCGAAAAGGATAGTTGCAGAAACCAAAATCCTCCTTGTTGAAAGTCTGCGGAATATTCCCTGCATAATTAGGCAACGCCTCATCCAATCGCCTGCGTTTGAAGCTCACTTTCGGATTGTTACCGTATGCAGCATGAATTGGCTCAAGATAAAGCGACCACTTTTCGGGATTTTTATCTCTGTCTCCTCTATAATCATTAATGTTAATATTATCTAAGCCTAATCTGAAAAGATTGTCAATAAGTTCTACCGACAATAATTTGCCATTAGTAGTTATGTCGAGAAATAAACGTTGCGATTTGGATTTGGCATAGTCAATCATATCTTCGAGCCTATCATCCAATAAAGGCTCGTTGGAGAGCATCAGTGCCACACGACCGTTGTAATTCATTTCGCACAATTGGTCAATGATAGTTGTAAAGCAACTCCATTCCATAATGCGTAATGGTTTTTTATTGAAAGCATGAGGACAGAATGGACAATGATTATTACAATCTGTCCTTGTCTCAATCAAAACTTGTTGGAATACAGGAAAGCATTTATACTCAGCATAGAACTTTTTCAAAAAGTCAATATCTGAATCTTGTTTCTCTGAACATCTTATAGAATTGTTGTTTATTTGCTGAATCATAACAAGTCGTTTAGTTCGATAAACTTTGAGTCAGTGAACGCCATCTTGCTAAAGATGTTATGATTCACCATCTTCACTACCAAATCATAATTTGTCAACAATTTTTTCCTTGAGCTAATTACACAAATTCCGTAATCCTTGCCTACTTCCTTTCTGTCAACAAGAGGATCGAAGCAATCAACAACAGAAAAGTGTTGCTTCAGTTCATTGTAAACATCCACAACTTTTGTATTTCTGCAATCCGAAGTGTTGGGTTTATACGAGAATCCAAGCAACAAGATTCGTTTTGCATTTATGGACAGAGCCAATTCTCTTATTCTACTGGCTACTTTTTGAGGTTCTGATTCATTGATGCCGCGAGCTTTCTCCACCAGTTCCAAAGATTGCCCTTTCTCCTTTGCCCGCTGTAGAAGATAATACGTATCAACGCCTATACAATGTCCTCCGACAAGTCCGGGATTAACATTGGAAAAATTCCATTTGCTTGAAGCGCATTCCGTAACTTCCGCAATGTTTATTTTCTCTGATTTGCAATAATCAGCATATTCATTAGCCAATGCAATAAGAACATCCCGTTGAACATTCTCGTACATCTTTGTCGCTTCAGCCACTTTTATACTTGATGCCTCTATAATAGGGGCATCTATAGCTGTTGAATAAATCTCACGCATTAGATGGAGTGAACTTGTATTTGAAGCGGAAATGATTTTAGCGGTAGAAGCAATCCGATGGCATTTGTCGCCCACGTTAATCCTTTCGGGAGAGTATCCGACAAAAAAGTCGGTATTGACTTCAAGAGAAGAATACTTTTCAAGTATTGGAATGCATATATCTTCTGTTGCTCCGGGAAAAACAGTAGATTCAAAGATGACCAAATCGTCATTTTTTAATATCTTGCCAATTGATGTACAGACTTCTTTTAATGGTTTTAAATCAGGAAGTTTATACTCATCAATCCCTGTAGGAACGCAAACTATGAACACATTGCAATCTTTTAAATCAGCATATTCTGATGTAAATGTACTCCGCCATAATGCCATTTTTATATTGCGTCGTTTTTCGCATTCCCGATAGTCGATGCCTTCTTTCAGTAGATTTACACGAGTATCGTCTTTATCCAATCCTACGCAAGTGAAGTATTTGGAAAGAATACAAAATAAGGGTAATCCAATATACCCCAATCCTATGACAGCTATATTGATTTTATTTTCCATATTTTCTGTTCAATGCCTTTTACGTATATGGCGTCCAACCCATCCGTGCCACCATCTAAAAATGACACTGGCGTGAGAGACGCTCACAAAGTTAGTGGATTTACTCAAGAATAAGACATTTATATTCTTCTCTTTTGAATCCAACCTATAAAAATAGATTAATGCCTATTAGAAGAGATGTAAACTTATCAATGTTTTTTGAGTCCACCCCAACTATAATTAGTACAATTCTTATTCCACCCACTTGATGGTGACTACTTGTCTCTCATCTACCTGTTTTACAACAGAAGCATTGTTCCTTTAAGTTCTTATAAATCACCTGCAATGTGTCTGATTTGTTACTCTTACATCTCGTTTTCTTTGTTATTTATTGTAATACAACTATTTAAAGCGTAATATAAAGAAAGTCCACCACCTGTTTTTCACGCTGGCCCCGGATGACAAGTATATCCGCTACACCATCGAAAAAGCCATGTATCTGGTTGACGAAACAGGGCTGGCACAGTACAATACACTCAAGGAAAAAGGATTCTATTCCAATACATTGCTGTCCGGTAAAACTCGTCAGATATAAAAAAGCATAGCTCGCCCCTC
>CAZOKT010000073.1:0-9854 GCA_964580505.1 uncultured Parabacteroides sp.
AATTGTGAAGCTTTTAGTGCCCTCTCATTTTTGTTATACGTGTTATTCAGTTTTTATAACTTTAGCAGGATTACTATTGGCAGCTCTCCATATTTGTCCAAAAGCGGAAAGTAAAGCTGTGGTAATTACTACTATAAATATAGCAAAATACAATTTCCATGAGATATTAGTATGATAGGCATAACTTTGTAACCAGTCGTTCATAATGGCATGTCCTAAAGGAAAAGCAAAAATTCCGGCAATACATATTTCTATCAGGTATTTACGAAAGAACATATATACGATATCTCTTTCTGTGGCCCCCATGACTTTTCTAATAGCGATTTCTTTGCGTCGTTTTTGTGTTGCTATAGATGTTATAGCATAGACACCTAACAACGTGATGAATAAACAAACTAACGCTAAGATTGAAAATAATCTTAAACCAACTATTTCGGAATAGTTCAGATGGTCGTATAAAGAAGTAAGAGTTACAGGAGAAACACTAGAAAGTGAGGGAGATATTTGAGGCATAATTTTATTGATTTGTTTAATTGCCTCATATTCTTGTCCATCTACGGTTTGAACATAGATATTATTCTCTGGGAAATTAGATTTTATAAAGATTGTCGGTGGAATCTGGTTGCGAAGTGATAACGTATGGAAATTTTGTACAACTCCTACTATACGATATTTCCTTTTTTCTCTTAAAGTTAGTTGAATCGTAGAGCCAATAGGATTCTGAAGTCCCATTATGCGAACAGCTTCTTCATTAAGAATTATGTCATTTTGACCGTATTCATTGAACCATTTACCTTCTTTCATTTTTACATTAAATACTTCTGGAAAATGCTCATCTGTTGTAATGTAGTTGAAAGAAGGCTTCTCAGAAACAAGCTTCCCTTCCCAATCTACATTTGTAGTCATTTTGAATGGATTTACATTATGGTGAGGAGTAAATCCTGTATCTGTAATTTTTGCTATCTGTGGGATAGAACGCAACTGTTCCATTAAAGATTCTCGTATATTATTATCCATAAATGGATGCATTTGGGATAAATATATAATATTATCAGTTGAGAATCCTAAATCCTTTTTTTGGATATAATGCATTTGGTTCATTATAACAGATGTTGCCATAATAAATATAATGCTTGCTGCGAGTTGAAAAATAATGGCTATATGTTGAAGCGTTGGATGATTAGTAACTTTTTTAATTGTGATTAATTGTGAAGAAGCGATATTGCTTATTCGATAAAAAATAATAATACCGCATAACAATATAGCGCTAATCAATATTACACTACATTTCAAGAATAGTAAAAGCATGGCTGATATACTCAATTCTATATCCAATAGATTAGAAAAAAAGTAGCATGCGATGAATGTAATGTAAAGCGCTAATATTAATCCTAAAAGACTAATACACATTAGTTCACAAGACATTTGTTGGATAAGTTGAAGTTTAGAAGCTCCATGAACTATGCGTAAATGAAATTCTTTAATTCGCTGGTAAAAAAGACCAAAGTTTAAGTTCATAAAGTTGAATAGGGCACTAAATATTAGTAGTATACTTGCTATAATGAATATGTGAATGAAATTTAGTGTAAAAGGAACATCTGGATTTAAATTATGACGTACTTTGGTTATTGGCAAGATTTGAATGTTAATATTTTCATTGTTGTAAAATTGTGAGGGATAATTGTGTAAATCATTTTCCAACTCCTTCGTGTTTGTATTTTGAGGAATTTTTGTATACATTTGTAAGCTCGCGAGTGCCCATATTGCGTTACTTGATTCATCTACATAATCTTTTTGCATTTTGATTTGTTCGTGGAATAAAATTGCATCAAATAATACATTTGTATTGATTGGCGGGTCTTTAACTACTGCAGTAATCAGGTAAGGGGGATCACTGGTTAAACTTGTGCTTTTAATACGTTGTCCAATAGCATTTTCTGCACGACCAAATAGAGATTTTGCAACCGTTTCTGTAATAACAATATTATTCATTATTTCTAAAGGATTTTGAGAACCTCCAGAAATGATTTTTTGAGGGAATACATTAAGAAATGTACTATCTGTAAAAATTGTACGTAATTTTATATGTGGTACTTCATCTGTTTTGCAGTCATTTTCTTCAATAAAGAAGGCTGTAGAATTATACATAATAGGATATCGTTCTTGCAATTTTCGGACCAGCATTCCTGATACCAAGTCATTTTTTTTATTTTCTTGTTTATTGAAAGTATAAATACGATAAATATCATTTGAATTAGGATAGAAATTATCATAAGAAGTTTCATAATGCAACCAGTAAAGAGCTGGAATAAAGCAAGTAAGTGAGAATACCAATCCTAAAATACTAATAATAGATCTTGTTTTATGTTTCTTTAAATTGCGCCAAAAACTCTGTAAGTAAGATTGTATCATGACTGTAATATTTTTAGTTAATAAATACGCGAGTTCGACACATAAGAGCCGAATTTATTTCTTTGAGGAATAGGAGCATAGCGATAAAAGCATTAAATTTATAGTGTTGGATCATAACATTTAAACGATTATCACTATGTTCTCAGAGGCTAAAGTTACGGAGATCTATTGTATGACCAATGATTTTTGTAAAGAATCTGGATGCTGTTCATGATGCTTTACGTCTTCGGCAGATGCACCAGCATCAGTTTTGCAAACCTTTATAAAAGTGATATAACCGAGCCAAGTGTTTCCTCATGTGCGAACAGAAGCCGTAACTTGTCCCGGAAAAACAGATGCTCATAAATTGATAAATATTATATTCAGTACTGTAAATTTAATATTTTTATCATTACACTTCTATTTCTTGGCGAAATGATTTAATCTTTTATATCGAATAGATGTTATTCTGTATTTCGAAAAAGAGGACGAAACATCCCCGAACAAACTGACCTTTTCTTACCGAATAGACCGACCCACTACTTATCGATACGCCACCTCGTCCCACAGTAAGTTTTTTGCACCTCCGAAATCATTGTTTTAATTGATTCTTTATAATAGAATACAAATGGAAGATACAAGCGGATTCGTAATTTCATTTTCTCTCGTAATTTTTACCCAATTTATTACTCTCGCCTAAAAGCTATATTAAAAACTATTTCTTAAAATATAACAAAAATGACATAACTAACTAATCCGCACGTCCATGAGACCTCCTCGGATAAGGATATAATCTTTTCATTTCATCAGCCGTTCCGAATAGCAATAGGGCCTTAACCTTACCCACAGCCAAATGCCTTGTATGAAGTTTCTGTTTGCCAAGCCGGATTTTTGCTACCGGCTTCTTTCTGATTCCGACTCATGATGAACGCCCTTGCTTTTAGCTGTGTGATTCCTGCTATTGGAGCTCATACAGGACTTGCACCCGTTAGATAATCTCATGTTGAGCATACCCTCACCTCCTGATGGACACTTTATTGAGCCTCAGGGGGTGAGGGTAAAAGTTGTGTATTACAACTAAAAGGTCTGAAGACTTGCTTTAAACACACTTTCCAAATTTGCGCATTCCTTTTACTCAAATGACCGGCTTCAAAGGATTTCCGTCTTTATCTTCCGGATACAAGGCTCCTTCAGCTTCTAGTTCTTGTGTCATTGCCCGAACCATTTGCACAAGACGGTCGGTTTCTGTCGTAGCAAGATTATGAATCTCGATAGGGTCTTTTTTCAAATTATAAAGTTCATACGCCGGACGGGTAGGCAACGTTGGATTATAATAATAAATCAATTTCCAATCGCCATCGCGATAAGTCGTGAAATAACTGCCCCTATGTTCATGTGGGAAATGCATCAAGAAACGCTCCGGACGTGCGTCGTTGTGTTTGCCCAAAAGTTGGGGCGACAAGTCGAATCCATCACACACATAGCCGGCAGGCTGTTGTACACCTGTGACGGCAAGCACTGTCGGGAAAATATCCATAACGGTTCCCATCTGTTGTTGTATCACTCCGGCTTGGATCGGCAAACGCTTCTGTGCAGGATTCAATCCGTTCGGCTTTGCCCATGCTGCGATGAATGGTACACGTATTCCCCCTTCATATTCAGATCCTTTCTTGCCGCGCAAAGGAGCCGACGAGGTATAGCCCTTTTCATCACCCAACGGTGCATCTGAACCATTGTCTCCTAAAAAGAGAATCAATGTATTTTCAGCAATACCCAGTTCCTCCAAGTGGTCCATCAAATCGCCCAATGATTTGTCCATTCCTTCGATTAACGTGGCAAAAGCCTTTGCCTCGGCCGATTTACCGTCATCCATATAATGTCCCAAGAAACGACGGTCTACTTCGAACGGCGAATGCACAGCATAATGAGCCATATAGAGGAAGAAGGGCTTCTCATCTGCCACCGCCTTGTCGATTTGCGTATTCGCCTCCTGTGTCAGCGCATCACTCAAAAAGGTATTCGTCCCATGATACTTTTCCAGTCCAGGCACGGCACGCGCTTTCCAACCTTCGATGTGCCCATAACCCGATTCTCCGTAATAACTACCCGGCTGCCCAATCGAAGAGCCGGCTATATTCACGTCATACCCCACATTCAACGGGTTTTCTCCTTCGCTCCCGATAGGGCCAAAATGAGCCTTTCCTACGTGAATTGTTCGATAACCGGCCTGTTGCAACATGCGAGGCAACGTAACAGTTTGCTTCGTTAATCCCTGCCAATTCCAGTCTTTCGGACCGTAAGGCGTACGGTTGTTATTCTCCGAATTGATCCAGTTGGTCGTCTGGTGACGCGCTGCATTCTGTCCCGTCATAATCGAAGTCCGTGAAGGCGAACTGACACTCTGCGCATAAAAGGTAGAGAAACGGATTCCTTGTTCAGCCAACCGCTCCATATTGGGCGTATGATACCAATCGTTCAACGGATACCGCACAGGATTTCCTTCCTCGTCACACAAAAAAGGCAACGACGTATCCATCAGTCCCATATCATCCACGAGAAAGACGATTATGTTAGGGCGTTCTTGCGCCATCAGTGACTGAGCAGATAACAACAAACTGCTTGTAACTGCCCAATAATTAAAACTCTTCTTCATACCATTTTTCTTTTATTATGAGGTAAAAAATCTTTCTAACAAATATATAACTCTTTAGTATACAATTCAACTTTTTTATATATCTTTCCTATACTGCTTGTATTCTGGATTCAATTGCGTCGGTATTGGCGCATTCACCTCCTCTTTCCATGCATTCAATATCTCATAAAGCTTTTCTTTTTCTTGGAGGTTGACTTCGGACAAATCCTGTTGTTCTGAAATATCTAAACGAATGTTATATAACTCTACATCCCCAGTTTCATACTGCTCAAGCAACTTCCAATCCCCTAATCTCACAACTGATACCGGACGTGTCCGGAAAAAAGGGGTACCAGACTCTTGTGTCTCCACCTCATTCCCTTCCAAATAAGCAGGAAAATGCCAAAATAAAGGACGTTCACTATAAACCTCTGTTTCCCCTTGTAACAATGGAAGCAGGCTCAGACCGTCCAGCAACAGTTTTTTTGTGGAAATACCGGCTAAATCCATAAAAGTCGGGAACAAATCAAATTGTAACACCGGCACATCTTTGATTTCTTTTTTTTCAAAACGCCCTTTTTGATACAAAATCAATGGGACGCGGATACCTCCTTCATAAAAAGAGCCTTTTCCTGCTCGGAGCGGCCATTGGCGAGATACTCGATACAAACCACCATTATCAGAAGTAAACACAATTAATGTGTTTTCTTCTATTCCCAACTCTCGGATAGCAGCAAGGACTTTTCCCACATTCCTGTCCATCGCTTCTATCATAGCAGCATAAACCGGATGATTATGTGCATCCGTGACCAGTTTCTCTTCATACTTTTCAATCAAAGGCTTCTCTGCTTGTAATGGTGTATGCACGGCATAAGTGGCATAATACAAAAAAAACGGACGTTGTTTATCGACTTGCATCAAGTAATTCACAGCCTCATCTCCCAAACGATCTATCAAATATTCTCCCACATCCCCATCTTCTATATCCGGGTTCTGATAAGGAGAAAAATAGCTTGCCGGATGCCCTGCGTGATTACCGGCCACATTTCGTTCCATCCCATTTAAAGTTGGATCATCTGTTACATGCCATTTCCCTATATGACAAGTTTGATATCCGGCATTTTTCAAGACTTGAGGAAGCATTTGAATATCTGGCTCCAATGTTTTTCGGTTCGGTATAGGAACCAACTTCCTTTCAGAAGCAAGTCCTCTGTCCGGATTATCGACCGTATACATACCATGTCTTGGCGTATATTGCCCTGTCAATAAACAAGCTCGGCTTGGTGCACTATTAGCAGCTCCGGCATATGCTTCATTAAACCAAACCCCTTGTTTTTTTAGCTGGTCTATATGAGGTGTTTCATAATAGGAGCTCCCATTTCCACTCATATCTGTCCAACCCAAATCATCGATATTTATTAATAGGATGTTAGGAGATAGGTGTTGAGCTTTTGACACAAAAGAATAACAACACAAATTTCCTATTAACAAAAAAACAGAACAATTTTTCATAGCATTTTATTTATCGAAAAATACAACTTTATTAATAATTTGTCGTCTGCCAATAAAAAAACATTAGCAGACGACAGTTATTGTAAGACTTGTAATCAATCACCATCCAGGATTTTGTTCCAAATTCGGATTTAAAGAAATTTCCCTCAATGGTATCGGATACAAATAATTCTTATTAACATCAAATGTGCGAGATGTAGCAGACTGAAGCACAATAAACCCATCATCATCCAATATGACATCTACACCAGCGACAAGACTCGAATAAGCATCTGAATCAAACATAATACCTAAAATAGCTCTCGGAAGTTCTGTCTCTGCAATTTTCCAACGGATAATATCATCATAGCGCAACGCTTCTCCAGACATTTCTGACCGACGTTCCCGACGGATTTCGTCTCGCATACTCAAGCCATATTGCTCTACAAACGCATTGGTCAAATGTGGTAATTGATTGGAATCACCTGCAAAACGATCCCGTAATAAATTTATTGACAAATCCAAATCAGCATCACTGATTCCATCATTCAATTCATAAGTAGCTTCTGCATAAGTCAACAGAACTTCTGCATAACGGATTAGAATATTGTTCACATACACTGCTGTCGCATCATACGTAAAAGCTGATTCTATGCCATATTTTTTAAACATGTAACCAGAACGCGTTTGATTAAATAAACTGGGTAAAAAAGGACTTCCATCATAATCATCTCCCGGCCGCCACAATGTTAGAGCCATTCGAGGATCCCTATTTTCAAACTCCTGACCAACTGGTAAATAATCAACAGTGTAAGCTGATTTTTCAATTGGTAATCCATCTTTACATAAAAAATTATCCGCTAAATACTTGGTCGGCTCGCAATCAAAGTCATAAATAATCTTTCGCGGAACCGGATTAAATGTACCGTCCGATTCCGAATAACGATAAGTCAAAATATGTTCATCACAATCAATCCCTGCATACAAAAACAAATTCCTATAATCCGGGTACAATGAATATTCACCAGAATCCATTACCTCTTTCGCCGCATTTACAGCCATTTGCAAATATGTTTCATAATTACTCCCCTCATGAAATTTATAATGTGTCCCTGCATATAAAGCAGCACGCGCCCAAAAAGCATAAGCTGCCCCTTTTGTAATACGCCCAACATCATCCGTCATCTGACTTTTGAGCGGGATATACGTGGAAGCAAATTCTAAATCTTCGAAAATCAAAGCCCAAACATCCGCCTTATCCGCTCGTCCTTCCATTAATTCAGGAGAATCCATATCCAATGTCTTGGTTATCAGCGGAACTCCGCCAAAACGTGTTACCAACTGATAATAGTAATAGGCTCGGAAGAAACGAGCTTCACCAGCATACCGATTCTTCACTTCATCTGTTACGTCCGCATTTTCGTAATTTTCCAAAAAATCATTTGTAATACGTATGTAAATATAACAATTAGTCCACGTATCATCCTCATTCGGAGCAGTATAAGTCCCAGAACTAATCTCGTTGGCTGCATCAGCGAATGTATCTGCACTTCTGTTATCAATCGAATAGTCGATATTCATGTTTTCATATAAATAATTCAACCCCATCCTTAGATCATCCTCTGTATTCCAAAAATTAGATGGAGAAAGTGCGTCTAATGGTTCTCGATCCAGAAAATCAGCACAACTTGAACAAATACCTAAAGTAATTATTGCACATAAATATTTAACTGTTTTCATAATTGTTTTTCTTTTTAAAATACGACATTAACGCCAAAGGAATAATTCCGCATAATTGGATACATATAACCCGCTACCGTATTTAGTTCAGGATCATAATACTTAAACATCTTGCTGAATTCGAACAAATTTTCTCCGCTAAAATACACCCTAACCTTTTCGATTTTCACCTTCTGTGTCCATTCCGGCTTTAGCGTATATCCCACCTGTAAATTCTTCAAGCGCACGTAAGCCGCATTCTGTACCCAATGAGAGGAATACTGATAATTATGCTGACTTCCTGCATATAAACGAGGTAATAAAGCATCCGGATTCTCTGGTGTCCAATAATCAGAAAAATAAGTGTACGAATAGTTACTCCACGAATCCTTGAAGGGCTGGAATACTTCCGCATCCAAATAAAAATTCCGTTTTCCTACCCCTTGAAATAATGCGGAAAAATCAATTGATTTCCAACTACCCCCAAAATGAAGACTGAATTCATAGCGAGGTTGGGTCGTTCCCAAATAAACCAAGTCATTCGGGGCTGAAATTTGACCATCGCCATCTTGGTCTACATAACGGATATCTCCCGCACTCTGCACAGCACTATTGTAAGCAGGAGCAGCCTGGGCTTCTTCATCCGTTTGGAAATATCCGTCTGTTTCAAATCCAAAAATAGCCCCAATAGAATACCCCTCGACCAACTGGTTAATTCCGGATGTCAATCCGTTAAATTCGACTCCATAATCAACCAATTTGTCTTTCCGATCACTCAAGCTGAAATTCACAAAATAATTGAACTCTTTTATTCGATCTCTCCATCCGATAGACAACTCCCATCCTTTTACTTCTAATTCACCATAATTACCTGTTGGTACACTGATTCCGATTACACTCGGCACTTCTATATCTACCAACATGTCTTTATTTCGTTTATAGAAATATTCACCTGTTGCCGTCAGACGATTATCCAAAAAACCTAACTCCAACGCAATATTCGTCATCTCCACCGTTTCCCACGTTCTTGTTTCCGAAGGTAACTGAGAAAGCGTCGCCCATTGTCCTAATTCGTTCTGAAACGGATAATAACCAGAAACGACATATTGCGCAATATGATCATACAATCCTAAACCATTTTGGTTACCCAACTGTCCCCAAGAGGCACGCAGTTTCATGTTAGAGAAAATATCCTGTTCCTCCATAAAATTCTCTTCTGTCACACGCCAACCTACAGAGAATGATGGGAAAAAGCCCCATTTATTTTGGGACGAGAAACGAGAAGAACCATCCGCACGAAAATTCGCTTCAAACAGATATCTCGAATCATACGCATAATTTAACCGCATAAAACCAGAAAGTAGAGCCCATTGTGTTTCTTGCCCATCATTTGACCATCCATCTGTTGAACCCAGATTCAATGCAGGCAATTCATTTCCGTTGATATTATATCGTTCGGCTTGTAACATACTATAATATTCCATTTCTGCAGACCAACCACCTAACAGTGAAAAATCATGCTTTCCGAAAGTTTTGCTATATTCAGCTAATAATTGCCCTGTATAATAACTAGTATTATCTTTAGTCAAAGTCAAACGATTATCCCCACTCTGTCCTGCAG
>CAZOKT010000074.1:0-6889 GCA_964580505.1 uncultured Parabacteroides sp.
ACAGCCCCACTATTCTTTTAATTCCCCATTTTTCAATTGTTATTGACTTTACAACGAGTGCGATTTGATAAATTTATTAATCTCATCGATATATCCGAAAGCCATGCAGACAGTGGTATCAGCTGCACCATAGTAAACAGCTACACGTTCTCCGTCTTGCAAAGCTGCACATGGGAAGACTACATTAGGCACATCACCCTGAAGTTCGTATGGAGCGGCAGGTGCAAGAAGATAGTCGCGCGTCCTGTACAATACTTTCGTTGGATTATCTTTGTCTAAAATGGCCGCACCCATAGAATAACGGAAACCGTTGCAGGTGGTGATTACTCCGTGATAAAACATTAGCCAACCCTCTTTTGTGAGGAACGGAACGGAACCAGCACCTATCTTCGTGCATTGCCATGCACTTTCCGGAAATGATGCCACCTTCATTACACTACGATGCTCTCCCCAATATTTCATATCTGGACTAAAGCTCACGTAAATGTCTCCAAATGGAGTATGACCATTATCGCTTGGACGACTTAGCATGGCAAATTTGCCATCTATCTTCTTTGGAAATAGTACACCATTGCGGTTAAATGGTAGGAATGCATTTTCGCATTGGTAAAAATCTATAAAATCAAATGTATAACCGATACCGATGGTAGGTCCATGGTAACCGTTGCACCAAGTTATCCAATATCGGTCTTCTATCCATGTAACGCGTGGATCATATTTGTACTCCGAATCAATCATTTGGGTATTGCCCGGTTTGAATTTTATGGGTTCATGATTGATTTTCCAATTTATGCCATCCTTGCTGAAACCTGCAAAGATATTCATCTGCACCGCTTTGTTGTCGCAGCGAAATATGCCAGCATAACCTTCTCCAAAAGGTACTATGGCACTATTAAATATACTGTTAGAGCTTGGAATCTGGTAGCGCTCAATTATTGGATTTTTTGAATAGCGCCACATTATGTGTTGACAATCTCTCGGACGATCCTCCCACGGCAAGTTCGCCGCATTAGCTACAGTTTTCAAATCATTCATAACTACAAATTTTCTAATGTTGAAATTTGCCGCAAAGGTACAAAAAATAAGTTTTGGCGTTCACCGGTTGTAAAGTTTATGCGTTTTTTAGCTTTTTGAAGACTTAGCCGCGTATTTTCCCAAAAAGGCATTGCGAAAGTTATTTCTCAGAAGAGAACTTTGACACTGTTGAAAAAAACGCTATTCAGTTATTTTCTGCCAGAATAAAGTAATTCAGCCTTGAATTGCCTTAAAAAATCCCCTCTTATTACCCCCCTAAATTATTTCAACATCGCTTCTATCTTTTCTATGAATTTGACTTTAGTAGTGGCACCAACGATTTTATCAAATATTTCGCCATTCTTTAGGAATAGTACAGTTGGAATGTTGCGGATACCAAATTTTCCTACAACTTCATTATTACTATCTACATCCATTTTGCCTATTATTACTCGTCCCTCGTATTCTTGAGCCAATTCGTCAATAACTGGAGAAACCATTCTGCAAGGACCACACCATTCTGCCCAAAAATCGAGAACCATTGGTTTTTCTGTATTTACATACTCGTTAAAATTTGTATCTGTAATCTGTAAGGCCATATTTCTTTATATTATGAATTCCTATATTTATTGTAAAACGTTGGCAAAAATACGAATTTTTATTTTCTACCCCTAATTTTGCTCATTAATTTTGAAGTCAATATTGTCATTCAAGACTAAATAATCTATAAGGTCTTGTGTTATATTTAATCGAACGTTGTGCGAGAATAAGTTTAATGAAATATTATTACTCCCATCTACTATCTTGAAATATAATAAACTATTACCCGGATTATTTTTGATGATTGCAGTCAGTTCATTTACTGTTTGCTCATCTAAATCATGGATTGGCAAAGTAATGCAGATGTTCTCGATTAGTTTATCCTTTTCGTCTTGCAATAAGCGAATTGAAGAAAGGCGGAAATCGAAAATTTTCTCATTGTATTTTCTTGGTTCCATTTTCCCGGCAATAAGTATATACATCCCTATTTTGCCATATTTAGAGTATTCAATATAATCTTGTCCGAATAATGCAATTTCTCCGTTTCCAGTGAAATCTTCTATCTTGAGGATTCCATAAGGTTTTCCGATTTTGGTCATTCCTTCTCGAAAACCGGTTACGATTCCTCCCGCCAATACCTCACGACCTACTAAATTGTCCTTATCATTGAATTCATTCATGCCTGTATTGCAGACATACCTTAGTATAATTCGGTATTCATCTAAAGGATGTGCCGATAAATAGATGCCAACTAAATCTTTTTCTCGATTAAGTTTATCTAAATTACTCCATTGCTTACAATGGGGTATTTCAGGCTTGGCTATTGCTACAAAGTTTTCATTTCCAAATAGCGATGTAGTTGCTGATATTTTATCCATTTGGTATTTGTTTCCATAACGGACCAATACATCTAAAAAAGTTTCTCCTTTTTCATTATCTAATACGAATGCTTCACGCTGAATTCCAAAGCTGTCTAAAGCTCCGGCTAAGGCTAATGCTTCGATATTTTTCTTATTACATGTAGTCAGGTTGATACGTTCTACGAAATCAAAGATGTCTTTATAATGTCCATTCTTACGACGTTCTTCAATAATATTTTGTACAGCTGATTCGCCAACACCTTTGATTGCACCTAGTCCAAAGCGAATATTCTTTTGTTTATCTACACTAAATTTTAGGATTGATTCGTTTACGTCTGGTCCTAATACCTGAATACCCATAGTTTTGCATTCATCCATGAATTTCGTAATATCAATAATATTCGATAAACTTCGGCTCAATACGGCAGCCATATATTCCGAAGGATAGTTCACTTTCAAATAAGCAGTTTGATAAGCTACCCATGAATAGCATGTAGCATGACTTTTATTGAAAGCGTAAGACGCGAACTTTTCCCAATCCGACCAAATTTTATCTAACGTCTCTGCTTTATAGCCATTAGCTTGTCCACCCTTTATGAATTTTTCTTTGAGAGCGTTCATTTTATCGACTAGTTTCTTACCCATAGCCTTGCGTAAAGTATCACTTTCGCCGCGTGTAAAATTGGCTAATAGGCGAGAAAGTAGCATGACTTGTTCTTGGTAAATGGTAATTCCATAAGTATCTTTTAAGTAGCGTTCCATGACCGGAATATCATACTTGATTTCTTCTTTTCCGTGTTTCCTTGCAATAAAAGAAGGTATATAATCCATAGGTCCCGGACGATACAATGCATTCATTGCTATCAAATCCTCGAACTTAGAAGGTTGTAATTCCTTTAAGTATTTTTGCATTCCTGCAGATTCAAATTGGAATGTTCCTGTTGTTTTCCCCTCACAATATAACTTATACGTGGCAGGATCTTCTAAGCTGATATGGTCAATATCTAAATCTTTTCCGGTAGTTAATTTAATATTCTCGACAGCATCTTTAATGATGGATAAGGTTTTCAGCCCTAAAAAGTCCATCTTGATTAAACCTGTTTCCTCGATAACCGAACCTTCGTATTGGGTAACCAGCATCTCTTCTCCAGTATCTTTATCTTTAGCCGTACTTACCGGTACGACATCAGAAATATCATAGCGTCCGATAATAATACCACACGCATGTACTCCTATATTACGCACATTACCTTCCAGCATTTGTGCATATTTTAGAGTATCTCTTGCCAATGGCTCAGGTCCGGTAGCAGCAGCTTTCAGTTCTGGTACATATTCGATAGCATCTTTGAGCTTGAATTTCTTCATGTCCGGAATTTTATCTGGCACTAATTTCGCTAAACGGTTCGATTCTGCTAAAGGCAACTTTTCTACACGGGCTACATCTTTGATGGCCGATTTAGTGGCCATTGTACCATATGTAATGATATGTGCAACACGTTCTGCACCATATTTATCTGTAACCCATTGTAATACCTTGCCACGTCCATCATCATCAAAATCTGTATCAATATCGGGCAAAGAAATACGATCCGGATTTAAAAAACGTTCGAACAGCAAATCATATTTAATCGGGTCAATTTTTGTTATTCCTAAACAATAAGCAACTGCTGAACCTGCAGCTGAACCACGTCCCGGACCGACCGATACATTTAACTCTTCGCGCGCTGCTCGGATAAAGTCTTGTACAATTAAGAAATAACCGGGGAAGCCCATTGTCTTCATGATGTGCAATTCGAATTTCAATCGCTCTGAAACCTCTTTCGAAAGCGGGTCGCCATACAGTTCTTTGGCACCATCATAAGTAATTTTTGCTAAGTAATCTGCTTCTAACTTAATACGATAGAGCTTATCATAACCGCCTAATTTTTTAATCTTAGATTCAGCTTCTGTTTGACTGAGCACTACATTTCCGTGTTCATCTTGTGTGAATTCATCAAATAAATCCTTTTCAGAGAACTTTCTCCGATAGCTTTCTTCTGTACCAAACTCTTCCGGAATGTTGAAAGTCGGCATAATAGGTGCACTATCAATGCTGTAATATTCTACTTTTTCTGCTACCTCTAATGTGTTGCTTAGGGCTTCCGGAATATCATTGAAAATTTGGTTCATTTCCATTGTGGTTTTCATCCATTCCTGTTTGGTATAACGCATGCGCGTAGGATCGTTCAAATCTTTTCCCGTGCTTAAGCAAATCAGTCGGTCATGCGCATCGGCGTCTGCTTCGTTCACGAAGTGCACATCGTTTGAAGCAATGAGTTTGATATGGTGCTTATGTGCCAATTCAATCAATACCTTATTTACCTCTATTTGATGCTTATACACCTTTTTGTCGGCATCATCCCGATGTGTTTCATGACGTTGCAGCTCCAAATAATAATCCTCTCCAAAAAGATTCTTGAACCAAAGTATGGACTCTTCTGCCGCTTTGATATTCCCGTTCATAATCTTTTGTGGGACTTCACCTCCTAAGCAAGCTGAACAGATAATCAATCCTTCATGGTATTGTTCTAAAAGTTCTTTATCAATACGTGGACGTCCGTAGAATCCTTCTGTCCATGAGATGGATACTATTTTAATTAGATGCTTATAGCCTATCAGGTTCTTGGCCAATACAATCAAGTGCCATCCGCTTAGATCTTCCTTTTCGTCTTTCTTATGTCGATTATTTCGGGCGCAATAGCACTCGCAACCGATAATTGGCTTGAATAGTGCGCTTTCCGCTTCTTCCAGTTGCTTCAAAAGTTTATTCTTCCGTGCAGACTCCTCTTCACTCAACGCTTCTTTTGCTACCAATTCTTTCAGTTCTTTCTGTATATCTTTGATAGTTCCCTGAACTTTCTCGTTCTTTTTATTAACCTTGTTGAAGAACTCTTTGATACCGAACATATTTCCGTGGTCGGTTACAGCTATTGCGCGCATGCCGTCCTTGTAAGCTTTGTCAATCAATGCGTCGATAGAGGCTTGCCCATCCAATAAGGAATACTGCGTATGGACGTGTAGATGTACGAAAGGTGTCATATTCTTTATTTGATAATTCGGATGTAAAAATATGGTTTATTTATTCAATCCGGGTGATGCACTAAATGATTAACATTAATTCATAGTTATCGTTGGATGAGAATATAACGGTAAACTGTAAATCCGGACGAAAGAAATACCTATCAGTATCTACCATAATGATAGTTTGTATCATATTTATCTTTAATTTTGCCTCGATTTTAAAAGTTATTTGAGGCATGAATATTACAGAACTATATGAGTTATTTGTACATCATCGCACGATAACTACCGATAGTCGGTATTGTCCGGCGGGTTCGTTATTCTTTGCTTTGCGCGGTGAGCACTTCGATGGGAATCAATATGCAGAGGAAGCATTGGCAAAAGGTGCAGCTTATGCGATTATTGATAATCCAGAGTATGAAAAGGACGAACGTACGATACTGGTTGAAGATTCGCTAAAGGCACTTCAGCAATTAGCACACCGACATAGGAAGGCGATGGGAACGCCTATTATAGGCATAACGGGGACGAACGGAAAGACAACCACAAAAGAACTGCTTGCCGCTGTGCTCTCTGCGAAATATAATGTGCTGGCTACGGAAGGCAATCTGAATAATCAAATAGGAGTGCCTTTGACGTTGCTTCGCTTAACGATTGACCATGAGATGGCAGTTATTGAAATGGGAGCGAATCATCCGGGGGAAATCAAAGAGCTTGTCGAGATAGCTTCGCCCAATTATGGGTTGATTACCAATGTAGGGAAGGCGCATTTGGAAGGTTTCGGTTCGTTCGAAGGTGTGCTGAAAGCAAAAGGAGAGTTATTTGATTACCTGCGCCATACGCATGGCAAAATCTTCATTAAGAAGGAGGATGCAGACTTGCAGTCTATAGCAAAAGGATTGGAGCAAGTAACGTATGGTAGCCAAGAAGGAAATTTCGCCGTAGGACATGTGGTAAGTTGCGACCCGTTTTTGACTTTTGATTGGAAGCAACAAGGGAAGATTCATACGGTCGGGACGCATCTCATCGGGAGTTATAATCTGGAGAATGTGCTGGCGGCCGTAGCCGTAGGTCGTTATTTTAAGATTCCCGCCGAGCGTATAAGCCGGGCTATCGCGGCTTATGAGCCGAACAATCATCGCTCGCAATGGAAAGAAACCGGAAAGAACAGGTTGATTATTGATGCCTATAATGCAAATCCGAGCAGTATGGAGGCCGCATTAGAGAATTTCGCACGGATGAATGTTGCACCGAAAGCCGTGATATTAGGCGATATGCGCGAGTTGGGAGAGGCGAGCGAAGCATTGCATCAGGCAGTTGTCGGGCAAATCCGGCAAGCCGGCTTCGACAAAGTGCTGCTTTGTGGGGAGCATTTCAGCAAAGTAGGTGCCATGTATGAGACGTTTCCTACGGGC
>CAZOKT010000074.1:6989-9843 GCA_964580505.1 uncultured Parabacteroides sp.
ATTACCTTTGCCAAAAATATCGAAGTATAGAATGAAGAACGAATTTCTCCAAACAGAAGAAGCGATTGTCGCTATGTTGAAGACGGTATATGACCCGGAGATTCCGGTAAATGTATATGATTTGGGACTGATATATAAGATTGACGTGGACGATGATAAGAATGTGCGGATAGATATGACGCTGACAGCACCAAATTGTCCTGCGGCAGATTTCCTCATTGAAGATATCCGCATGAAGGTTGCCTCGATAGAGGATGTGAAGAATGTGGAGGTAAACTTGGTGTTCGAACCGGAATGGGACAAAGACATGATGTCGGAAGAAGCAAAACTGGAATTGGGTTTCTTGTAAATGATGGGTACGGCTCGCACGAAAATATATTTTGCTTCCGATGCACATCTGGGTGCACGTTTCCATCAAGACCCGAAGAGCGTGGAACGACGTTTGGTCCGCTGGCTGGATAGCATCAAGGAAGATGCCCAAGAGGTCTGGCTTTTGGGAGATATGTTCGATTATTGGTATGAGTATAAGTACGTTGTTCCGAAAGGTTTCACTCGTTTTTTTGGAAAATTGGCCGAGCTTTCAGATAACGGCGTGGCGATACATATCTTTATCGGGAACCATGATATCTGGATGTTTGACTATTTGCCGAAGGAGATAGGAGCGGTGATTCATCGCGAACCACTCGTTATCGACTTGTTGGGCAAGCGTTTCTTCTTGGCGCATGGAGACGAAGTAGATTATCGGAGCCGCTCTTTCCGTCTGATTCGGCGCATCTTCCGGAATCGTTTTTGCCAGATACTTTATAGTGCAATACACCCACGTTGGACGTTTGGCTTTGCTTTAGGCTGGTCGTTGAGCAGCAGGAAAAAAGGATTGTTAAAGCAGGAAGAAGTAACGTATCAGGGAGAAAGCTCGGAATACTTGGTTCAATTTGCCAAGACATACTTGAAGACGCATTCGGATATCAACTTCTTTATCTTTGGACATCGGCATATTATGCTCGATTTGATGCTGAGTCGGGATAGCCGCTTACTGATAGCCGGCGACTGGATGCAGCACTTTTCGTATATTGTTTGGGATGGAGATGTTCTTTATATGGAACAATTCGAAGTAGATTAAGAGCTATATCTTTGCTAATTGTTTATTTGTCCGTATCTTTGGCATCGTAAATATTAAAAGTATATACTTATGACTATTGTAATTGTGATTGTAGTAATAGCGATTATCGGTATCTGGCTGGTATCGTTGTATAATCGTTTGGTAAAATTGAGAAACAATCGGGAGAATGCATTTGCCGACATAGATGTGCAATTGAAGCAGCGACATGATTTGGTCCCGCAGTTGGTTGAAACTGTAAAAGGGTATGCGGCGCATGAAAAGGAAACATTAAATCGCGTAATATCAGCCCGCAATGGGGCAGTTGCAGCACAGACTATTGACGATAAGATTAAGGCTGAAAACGTACTATCGTCAGCTTTGAATGGACTAAAGGTAACTGTTGAGGCTTATCCTGACCTAAAAGCGAACAAAAATTTCATGCAGTTGCAGGAAGAGATAGCCGATTTAGAAAATAAATTGGCTGCTGTACGTCGTTATTTCAATTCGGCGACGCGCGAACTAAACAATGCGGTAGAAACGTTTCCATCCAATTTGGTTGCCGGTATGTTCGGCTTTAAAAAGGAAATCATGTTCGACCTTGGTGGACAGCGTGCCACTCTGGAAGAAGCACCGAAAATCAGTTTCTAAGCAATGAAATATGTCGGAATACAGACACAGCAGAGCCGAAATAACTTTTGCTCGCTGCTTTTGCTCTGTTTGTTTCCCTGCTTGGTCGTAGGGTTGACTTACTTGTTTTGTCTTTTGATATATTATATTTTTTTGGAATACGAGAAGAGCAATACGGCCTTACTCTTTGGTTATGCAAATGAAATGTTCATACATATAGTTCCTTACGTTATAGGCGGAGTTCTACTTTGGTTCGTCATTGCTTATTTTGCAAATACGAGCATTATTAATGCAGCAACCGGTTCGAAACCGTTAGAGCGGAAAGAGAATAAACGTGTATATAATTTGGTAGAGAACTTGTGCATGAGTCAAGGGATGAGGATGCCTAAAGTATATGTGATAAATGAAACATCGCTGAATGCTTTTGCCAGCGGAATTAACGAGCGAACTTATACAGTAACGCTGACGAAAGGCATTATCGAGAAACTGAACGATGAGGAACTGAAGGCCGTGATAGCGCATGAACTGTCGCATATACGCAATCATGACGTGCGCTTGCTGATTATCTCGATAATCTTTGTAGGTATTTTCTCGATGTTAGCTCAGATATGCATACGTTGGTTCTATCACGTATCCATGATGCCACGCCGACGAAACGATAAGGGAAATGGGGTAGTTCTTGTGATGCTGGTTGCACTACTGGTTGCGGTTATCGGATATATCTTCACTTTGTTGATGCGTTTTGCTATCTCCCGTAAGCGTGAATATTTGGCAGATGCCGGCTCGGCTGAGATAACGAAGAATCCTTTAGCTTTAGCCAGTGCGTTGCGGAAGATATCGGCCAACCCGGATATTGAAGCGGTAACGCGCGCAGATGTAGCCCAGCTCTTTATCCAGCATCCGGGTAAACAGGCAAAAGGATTCTTGGATCGTTTTAATGGATTATTTGCTACACATCCCCCTATTGAGAAACGAATAGCTGTATTGGAACAGTTCTAATACGGGAACGAGGATGCAGGTAATCTCCTTCTATCCTCGTTTTTCTAATCCCTATGGAGGGACATTCAGTAAATACCATAAATTAACGTGAGTTCGATATAAGAAAACAAATTACGGCAGGAGAACGGT
>CAZOKT010000075.1:0-9839 GCA_964580505.1 uncultured Parabacteroides sp.
CTCAGTCGATAGAGCACTAGCCTTCCAAGCTGGGGGTCGCGGGTTTGAGTCCCGTCTTCCGCTCACCAAAGAGAAACCATTTCAAAATCAAAAGAAGAAGGTTTCTCTTTTTTTTTTGGGAGGAAACGTTTATTGAAGCAAAAGTTTAGGTTAATAATTAAATAAAGGAGAATAAATGGAAACAAATGCATTACTTGCACCATTATTTTTCATAGTAATATGTTTGGTAGTTGGTGCGATACTCAAGTCTGTTTTAAAGAAAACAAATTTTCCTTATACAGTTGGACTTTTTGCGTTAGGCATATTGCTCGGTCTATTGGATAGATTCGGCATACTTCAAGAAGCTGGGATTCTGAAACCTGCAGTAGATTTTGCAGGGAATATGAACCCTGATTTAATTCTCTACATTTTCTTGCCTCTGCTGATATTCGACGGAGCTTATGAATTAGACTTACACGTTTTTCGAAAATCTCTATTAAACTCTACATTACTTGCTGGTCCGGGAATGGTCATATCCATGTTCCTTATCGGAGCATTAATTATGGGATTAGCCTACTTTATTCCGGAATGCAGCGGATGGAACTGGAGTTATGCCCTTATGTTCGGCGCACTAATCAGTGCTACTGACCCTGTGGCAGTTGTAGCATTATTGAAAGAGCTGGGCACAAGCAAACGCTTCTCGACCCTAGTCGATGCCGAATCCATGCTGAATGATGGTACCGGTATCGTCCTATTTATGATATTCTTCGGAGTCTATTCTGCGTCAGGAGCCACAAATATGTCTCCTGTTTTAAACTTCTTATTAGTCGTATTCGGCGGAGTTCTATTAGGTTGGATTATTGCTCGGTTTACCATTTGGTTCTTAAATAAAGTGGGCGGAGATGAATCCGTACAGAACAGCGTCATTATTGTTTCTTCCTACATTACTTTTATTTTAGCACAAAGCTTTCTGGATGTATCTGGAGTAATAGCCTTAGTTGCCTTTGGTTTAACGATAGCTCACATGGGTCGTCCGCACCTGAAACCTAATGTCAATAAATTCATGGGCGAATTCTGGGAGTTGATGGCATATATAGCCAATACATTAATTTTTATAATCGTAGGAGTTGTCATTGCTTTGAAAGTAGACATGACGTGGAAGAGCTTCTTACTCCTTCTTGCCGTCTATATAGGTATTAATATCGCCAGAATGTTGATGATTATCATCCTCTATCCATTTATGAAGAAAACAGGCTACGGTTTGACAAAGAGAGAATCTTTTATCTTAGGCTGGGGCGGATTGCGTGGAGCTTTAGGCTTAACATTAGCCTTAATGGTTTCATATACGCTTGCTATTCCAGAAGATATTCGTCGACAAATATTGTTATTCACGGGTGGTATCGTAACACTGACTTTATGTATCAACGCAACTACTATGCGATGGTTCTTGCTAAAGCTGGGCTTAACCAAAGTACCATCCGCTAAAATGTTGTTGGATTATAGCGTAAAGAAACAAATATCAGATAGTACAGAAAAGTATTTAGAAAAACTGAAAAAACGTGAAGCCTTAGAGCTTTCCAATTGGTCATTGGTTGAGAAATTCTTGCCTGCTCATGAACAAGCCCCTGATGTATCTATTATGGCCACAGATGTATTAGCGGATGTTCGTTTGCGTATCCTAAAGAAAGAAAAAACAGCCTGCTGGAATTTATATAATGACGGCATCATATCAAATACTTCTCTACAAATCTTAGTAAGTGCATTAGAAGAATTGTATGATAGAGACGGACGTTTACCATTATCAAACCGAAAATGGATATTCAATTACTATAATCAACCATTCATTATCCGCTGGTTTAAACAACACTCTACGGTAAAAACTTTGTGGGACAAATATGCACATGAGTGGGTCATCAAAGGTTATGATTTAGGACGAGGTTTTATTATTACCCAGAAAGAAGCTTTAAAGCTGGCTGAAGAGTTTACCCAATCCGATGTTTTATCCGAAGATGGGAAAAATGCTTTAAGCATATTACGAGAAGAAATACAAGAAAATATTAATCACATCGGAGAAGTTCTAAATATGCTCTCCAAAGAATATCCAATTTCTTATCGTTGTGGTGTAACGCGCAAATCCATTCGTATGTTGTTAGCTAACGAAAAACGAATGGTTGGACAATTCGTTAAGGAAGGCATTCTTTCAACAAATGATGCAAAAACGCTGATTGACGATCTGGATGAACGTTATAATGATTTAACTACATATCGGATAAATCAGATACTGAATAACCCAAGTTGAGCAAAGAATAAAAAGCAGTGTTAAAATTTTTCTCTTTTCGGCTCTTTGTCGAAGCAAAATATATGGTACATGAGAAATAAATTATTAACTTTGTATTCTCGAATTTTAATGCAAAAGACTGAATAAAATGATTGCAACAAAACGAATTAAACGTGCACTTGTTTCGGTGTACCATAAAGATGGTTTAGATGAGATTTTGAAAAAACTCCATGATGAAGGCGTTTCATTTGTTTCTACAGGCGGAACAAAGATATTTATAGAATCATTAGGCATTCCGTGTGAAGCCGTAGAAGAATTGACTGGTTATCCATCTATCTTAGGCGGACGTGTTAAGACCTTACATCCGAAAGTATTCGGTGGCATTTTAGCTCGTCGAGACAATGAGGAGGATAACGCACAATTAGCCCAATACAAAATTCCAGAAATCGACTTAGTTATCGTTGATTTGTATCCATTTGAAGAAACAGTAGCTTCCGGAGCCGATGAACAAGAAATTATTGAAAAAATAGATATAGGCGGAATTTCTTTGATTCGCGCAGCAGCAAAGAACTTCAAAGAGGTAGTTATAGTCGCTTCCAAAAACCAATATAATTCGCTGATAAAACTATTGAATGAGAAAGGTGCAACAACTACATTAGAAGACCGCAAATGGTTTGCAAAAGAAGCATTTGCGGTTTCTTCGGGTTATGATTCCGCTATTTTCAACTATTTCGATAAATGCTCCGGCTCATACTTTCGTACGGCAATTGACCAACCTATGCACCTTCGTTACGGAGAGAATCCTCATCAAACAGGTCGTTTCTATGGTAAGTTCAATGATATGTTCGAGCAATTGCATGGCAAAGAAATTTCATACAACAACTTATTGGACATTGATGCTGCAATCAATTTGATTGATGAATTTGATGAATTGACATTCGCAGTCTTCAAACATAACAATGCCTGCGGTGTGGCTTCACGCTCTACAGTATTAGAAGCTTGGAAAGATGCGCTTGCAGGTGATCCTGTTTCAGCTTTCGGGGGCATATTAATTACTAACACAACCATCAACAAAGAGGTTGCGGAAGATATCAACAAGATATTTTTTGAAGTAATCATTGCTCCGGCTTATGATGCAGATGCTTTGGCCATTCTTGAACAAAAGAAGAATCGTATCATCTTATTGCGCAAAGAATGCAAGACTTCTCCCTTGCAATTCCGTTCATTACTAAATGGCGTTTTGATGCAGGAAAAAGATTTGAGCATTCAAACAGAAGTTGATTTGGAACCGATGACACATAAACAACCGTCCGAATCAGAAATTGAAGATTTACTATTCGCCAACAAAATTGTAAAAAATAGTAAGTCCAATGCCATTACTTTGGTAAAGAACAAACAATTGTGCGCAAGCGGAATAGGGCAGACATCTCGTGTAGATGCTTTAAAACAAGCCATCGAAAAAGCCAACTCATTCAATTTTGATTTGGATGGAGCCGTAATGGCTTCCGATGCTTTTTTCCCATTCCCCGATTGCGTAGAAATAGCGGATAAAGTAGGCATCACAGCGGTTATTCAGCCCGGAGGTTCAATAAGAGATGATCAATCTGTTGCTTATTGTAACGAACATGGCATCGCTATGGTAAAGACTGGAGTTCGTCATTTTAGACATTAATGGGATTTATTTAATACAACCATGAAAGTGTCATAAAAACGACATTCGGATGCCGATGATGAGATCTTAAAAAATGTTCTTAATTTATAAACAGTAGGAAGAATGGGTTTATTTTCTTTTACTCAAGAAGTAGCAATGGACTTGGGAACTGCCAATACGATCGTGATATACAATGGTAAAATGGTAGTAGACGAACCCTCGATGATTGCTTTGGATCGCCGTACAGACAAAGTATTGGCAATCGGGAAAGTAGCTCGCGAAATGACAGGAAAGGAGCATGATAATATTCGTACGATTCGTCCGTTGCGTGAAGGTGTGATTGCAGACTTTTATGCAGCAGAACAAATGATGCGCGGCTTGATTAAAATGGCGAGTAATAAGAGCCGCTGGTTTACTCCTTCCTTGCGAATGGTTATTGGCATTCCATCCGGCAGTACAGAAGTGGAAATCCGTGCAGTACGCGATTCAGCAGAACATGCTGGCGGGCGTGATGTATATATGATATTTGAACCAATGGCAGCGGCATTAGGAATAGGCATTGACGTACAAGCACCGGAAGGAAACATGATCGTTGACATTGGCGGTGGAACAACAGAAATTGCAGTTATTTCATTGGGAGGTATTGTCTCCAATAAATCAATCCGCATTGCCGGAGACGATTTGACAGATGATATTGTAGAGTATATGCGCCGTCAACATAATGTCAAAGTAGGCGAACGAACCGCAGAGCAAATTAAAATCCACGTAGGTTCGGCACTAACAACATTGGAAAATCCGCCTGAGGATTACGTAGTTCATGGTCCAAATCAAATGACTGCATTGCCAATGGAAGTTCCAGTTTCTTATCAAGAAATTGCCCATTGTTTAGACCGTACTATATCAAAGATGGAAGCCGCAATTTTAAGTGCATTAGAACAGACACCGCCAGAATTATATGCGGACATTGTGCATAATGGAATTTACCTGACCGGCGGAGGAGCTTTGATGCGTGGTTTAGATAAACGACTATCAGATAAGATGAACATTACGTTCCATGTTTCAGAAGACCCATTGCACGCTGTAGCTCGCGGAACAGGTGTCGCTTTAAAGAACATTGACAAATTCAATTTTCTTATTCGGTAAATTAATCAGATTGGATATTAGGCACTTATGCTTAATATCCAGCTTTTATTTATAAAACGACATGAGAAAATTGCTCGATTTTCTGTTAAGGAAAAAGCATTGGTTCTTGTTTATTCTGTTCGAATTTATTTCGATTGTTTTAATTTATCAAAACAACTCTTATCAACGGAGTGTCATTCTTAGTTCTGCTAATGTTGTTTCAGGTTATTTAATCTCACTATCTGGAGAAATTCAAGCGTATCTTGATTTACGCAAGACTAATAAGTACTTACAAGAACAAAACGGGCTAATGGAACTAAAGATACTAGACTTACAAGAACAAATAGATGCTATGCAGGCAGAATCGGCTACTTTTAACGGTTCAGTAGCCGATTCTGTACAAGTATTTCCTTATCAGTTTATCATAGCGGAAGTAGTAAATAACAGCATTGCTCATTTTTCCAACTATATTACCATTAATAAAGGAAAAAGCGATGGTATAAAGCAGGATATGGGCGTAGTCAGCGAGTCTGGTGTTGTCGGGATCGTATCTAATGTTTCCGAGCATTTCTCGGTAATAATACCTTTACTTAATCCGAAATCTAAACTAAGTTGTAAAGTATTAGGGGATAATAATTTTGGATATTTGGTTTGGGATGGCCGTGATGCTTCTTACGCCACATTAAAAGAGGTTCCACGGCATTCAGAGTTTCAAAAAGGAGATACAGTAGTAACAAGCGGCTATTCTGCCATCTTCCCAGCGGGACTGATAGTCGGCACAATCGAAGGATTCAATAAAGAACGCGATGACAATTTTTATGCATTGCAAATCAAATTAGCCACATCGTTTGCTTCATTACATTATGTTCGGGTAATTAAAAACGATCTACAAGAAGAACAGATTAATTTAGAAAAGGAAGCTAGAAAAAATGATTAACAATATTGTTCGCATACTCATCTACTCGTTGATCTTTAGTCTATTGCAAGTAATGGTTTTGAACAACATCCATTACCTACGTGTAGCTACGCCTTTCCTCTATTTATATTGTTTATTAAAAATACCGGTCGGCATCTCACGCAGTATAATTCTTACATTTTCCTTTTTTGTAGGCTGTATTATTGATATGTTTTCCAATACCCCAGGCATACATACAGCAGCTTGTTCATTAGTTGGTTTTATTCGTGAACCACTAATCCATTTCCTTCAAGGCAAAGATTTGCCAACAGATCTTTATCCTTCATCTCAATCATTTGGAAATGCGGGATTTATATGTTATGTGATATTATTTGTCCTCCTGCATCATATTGCCTTGTTCTTAATAGAAGCATTAACGCTGTTTGATTCGTTATTTTTAATATTACGAATCGGAGCAAGTGCCGTTACAACAGTACTTTTGATTTGTATCGTTGAATTATTCAATCTCGAATCGCAGAAAAGTCAGTGAACAAAAAATATAAATATGAGAATCGCCGTTTTGTAATATGCGGAGCTGTAATTGCATTGGTAATTCTATTCATTTTCCGTCTGTTTTATTTGCAGATACTCAATAATGATTACAAACTCCGTGCTGATAGTAATGCTTTTTTGAAACGAACAATTTATCCATCGCGAGGCATATTATATGATCGTAATGATAAATTATTAGTTTATAATCAACCCGCGTATGACGTAATGCTGATTATGCGGGAAATACAACCTTTTGACACATTAGATTTTTGCAATATTTTAGGTATTTCAAAAGAACAATTCTTTAAACGTATTTCCGACATAAAGAATCGTCAGTTAAACCCTGGTTATTCTTCCTATACTCCACAAGTATTCATGAATCAACTTTCGGCACAAGACTGCGGCATCTTACAAGAGAAGCTTTATAAGTTTCCTGGATTTTATGTGCAAAACCGAACAATTCGTGAATATGCTTATCCTAATGCTGCTCTATTATTAGGAAATGTAGGAGAAGTAAATAAAAAAGACATCGAGCAGGATAATTATTATGTAGCCGGAGACCATTCGGGACGCACTGGCATAGAAAGTTCCTACGAAAAATATCTCCGTGGCGAGAAAGGTGTAGAAATATTATTACGAGACGCACACGGTAGAATCAAAGGACGTTATGAAGAGGGGAGATATGACGTGGCTCCTGTTTCCGGAAAGAACTTAAAACTTTCTATCGATATTGATTTGCAAGCCTACGGAGAAAAGCTTATGCAAAATAAATTAGGAGGCATCGTAATGATTGAACCGGAAAGTGGTGAAGTTCTCTGTATGGTTTCCTCTCCTACCTACGATCCCAATCTTTTAGTTGGACGTATTCGCGGGAAGAACTTCAATGTATTGCAAAAAAACCCACTTAAACCATTGTTTAATCGTCCGTTGATGGCGCAATATCCGCCGGGTTCTACTTTTAAGCCTACACAAGGATTAATCTTTCTTCAAGAAGGAGTTATTACACCAGAAACAACATTTACCTGTGCGCACGGATATACTTATCGCGGAGGAAAGCCGGCATGTCACGGACATTCTTCACCTCTTCCCGTAACCGGAGCCATATCTACGTCCTGCAACTCCTTTTTTCCATGGGGCTTGCATTATATGTTAGATGACCGTTCTCGTTATCCGACGGTGCAACAGGCGTTCGATGTATGGAAAGATTATATGGTTTCGATGGGATATGGCTATCGATTAGGAATTGATTTGCCCGGTGAGAAGCGCGGATATATTCCAAATAGCAAAGTCTATGACAAGATTTATAAAGGTCGCTGGAATTCGAGTACGATTATTTCAATTGCCATTGGGCAAGGAGAAATTTTAGCTACACCTCTACAGATTTGCAATTTGGCCGCAACCGTTGCGAACGGAGGTTACTATATCACGCCTCATGTCGTGAAAGAAATCCAAGATATACCGTTAGATACAGCTTACACCAAGCGGCATTATACCCGCGTCGATACTAAATACTATTCTTATATTGCTGAAGGTATGCGCGGAGCCGTTATCGGAAGTGCCTACGGTGCAACTTGTCGAGGAGCCAATTTACCGGATATCGAGGTTTGTGGGAAAACCGGCACAGCTGAGAATCCACACGGGAAAGACCATTCTATCTTCATGGGATATGCGCCTTACCGGAATCCGAAGGTAGCGATTGCCGTTTTTGTAGAGAATGCCGGTTTTGGAGCGACTTACGCAGTTCCGATAGGACGCTTGATGATTGAGAAATATTTGCGAGGATATATCCTCCCGGAAAGTCAAGCGATAGAGGATTACATTGTTAATGCAACTATTTTACCCAATGGCTTACAAAACGAAAAATAATTGGAAATCAATAGATTGGATTACCATCGGATTGTATCTCATTATGATTATCTGCGGATGGCTCACCATTTACGGTGCGAGCTATGAGTTCGATATGGATAAGCTATTCGATCCGTCTAGCCGTCCTGTCAATCAATTGATTTGGATGGGAATTTCTTTGGGCATTGCGGGTTGCATTATGCTTGTCGAACGCAATTTCTACGAAGTGTGTGCTTTTCTCATCTATGCAGTGATAATCTTATTATTAATTGCAACCATCTTTTTAGCTCCCGACATAAAAGGCTCACGGTCGTGGCTGGTGATGGGGCCGATTCGTTTGCAGCCCGCCGAATTTGCCAAGTTTGCAACGGCATTGGCTGTAGCACGGCTGATAGGCACTTATGGCTTCGTTCTTACACAATACCACAACTTCCTGATAGCGTTGGGGATTATTTTCTTGCCGATGATTTGCATCCTTCTACAACGAGAAACAGGTTCGGCTTTAGTTTATTTTGCTTTCTTTCTCATGCTGTATCGCGAGGGAATGTCCGGTTATTTCCTTTTGGCCGGCATTTGTGCCGTGATATTCTTTGTGGTCGGAATGAAATATTCGGAGGTAATGTGGAACGAAACGGTATTAGGTTCCTTTATAGTTTCATTGATTATTCTGGTCATTACCATTGCATTAGTATATATCGAACGAAAGAATAAGCAAGCAGTGCGTATTATGACGGGTATTTCGGTTGTAATCTTAACCAGCAGTGCAACAATTGCTCACTTTGTTCCGTTCGATTTGAACCTTGTAATTTTTGCCTTACTTGGCATGACGGTTTTGTATCTTGTTTTTCTTTCCATTCATCAATGGGTCTGGCATTATGTCCTTATCGCCTTCTTCATGATTCTTTCCGTCGGATTTTTATTTTCGGTAAATTATGTTTTCAACGATATTTTAGAACCTCACCAACAAGTACGCATCAAAGTTTCTTTAGGTTTGAAAGATGACCCAAGCGGAGCTAGTTATAACGTAAACCAATCCCAAATAGCCATCGGCTCCGGCGGGCTAAGTGGCAAAGGATTCCTGAACGGCACACAGACGAAGCTGAAATACGTCCCTGAGCAAGATACCGACTTTATATTCTGTACAATTGGAGAAGAGCAAGGTTTCGTAGGCTCTACGGCTGTACTTATCCTTTTTGGTGTATTTATATTACGATTAATAACGTTAGCGGAGAGACAAGATTCCACTTTTGCTCGCGTTTACGGATATTCGGTCGCCTCCATCTTTTTCTTCCATCTCGCTATCAATATCGGCATGGTTACAGGTCTAACGCCTGTAATCGGCATCCCATTACCCTTCTTCAGCTACGGAGGGTCATCTCTACTTGGCTTTACCATACTCCTATTCATTTTCTTACGTTTAGATGCAGCTCGCAAGGAGCACTAAAATTTCTGCTTGTCGGAAATATTGAACAAAGTATGTCAAGAAAGGAAAAAGTCCTTGAAAAATACAGCACTCT
>CAZOKT010000076.1:0-9800 GCA_964580505.1 uncultured Parabacteroides sp.
GGCTTGTTCCTCTTCTGAAACGGTGATTGTAGTTCCGGAGGCATCCGGCTTGTCCAAACAGCTCGGGGACAGTTACTTCCTGACTAACTCTGCCTGATGCTTATGGCGCTTGTCTTCAAGCATATATTTTTCCTGTACTTCGGCAAATTCCTTGCAAAATCATCCGCCATACAATAATGCTTTATCGCCATATTACTGATTTTCAGCAAAATATTTATTCGATTATATCAAACTTACGTTATTATAAAAAAAGAAAGAAGAGAAGGAGGATTTACATCTCCTCCTATACTTAAAACGGATAACCGATAGCTAAATGGAAACCTAAACCGTCTTTGAAGTTGGGAATGTTATAATACCCACTTTTATCTGTTTCATAAGGCACGTGAAGTCCGATTCCGAAATCTACACGCACTACAATAAACTGAAGGTCGTAACGAAAACCGAATCCCGTCCCCAAAGCCAAGTCTTTCAGGAAACGTCCCCACTTCAATTGTCCACCGGGACGATTCTCGTCCTCATGAATCAACCATATATTGCCGGCATCCAAGAATACTGCACCGTTCAAATCGGCAAAGATGGGGAAACGGTATTCCAAATTTGCCTCAAACTTCAAATCGCCCGTCTGGTCAATATAGCCATACTGATTATCCGGGTCAGGAGTGAAACGTCCCGGTCCGATGCTACGAATCGTAAAAGCACGAATGCTATTTGCCCCGCCGATATAGAACTGTTCATTATAAGGAGTTGAATGGTCTTCAGCATTTCCATAACCATAAATCGCTCCGGCACTTATTCTTCCGACCAGATTATGTCTTTTAGCCAATTGACGATTATAACGAATCTCCGAACTGACCTTTATAAATTGAGAAAAGACATTGCCCAGTAAGTTCTTTCCTTCTTCCTTAAAACTTTTTCCTGCCAAAGCATAAATACCGCTCAGGATATTTCCGGATTGTGTTACCGTAGTTTGCCACCACAAATGATGCTTTTTCTCTTGAATCGGAGAGTCATCATAGGTATATGTATAGCTCATCGAAGGGACGAACTGGTCATTCAAGCTCAGATACAAGGCTCTGTTCACATTCGTAATCGAATCGAACGTTTCTGTGGTATGCTGCAATTTATTATAAGCCAGTTTGAAAGGCGTAACCGAATGATGACTTGTGGCAGAACTTTGGAAATCGAACGTCATACTTCCTCCAAACGATAACATTTTGAAGAACCGTGCCCGGTTCATCTGGTCTACGTAAATCCGGAAAGTTGTAGTAGACGGATATTTTAAATTCTTTTCCAAATAACCCGGAAACATAAGTTGGGGCAAAGTCAACGAGCTGCTGAATCCAAGCTCATAGCTATTCATCAACGAAGAAGAACTACCTACACGCTTTCCGGTTTGCCATTCATAGGAGGCTTTCAGTTGAACGCCAAATGTTTCTCCTCCACCAAATACATTCCGTTTCGTCACGCTAAAGATAGCGCCCGGTCCGGTTTGATCATTACTTTTCGTCGTAACATTAAACTCCAATTCACCATCCAAAGGCAAATCGTATGCCGTATTGACATGTACATTCAACGTATCGCAACGAGAAGTCGTATCAGCCGGTTGATATTGCATCTCCATATATTTAAAGACTCCCAAACGAGACAAGCCCGTTTGCGTATCTTCTTGCTTCTTGAACGAGTAGCGGTCTCCCGTACGGAATTGTAACTTCCGATACAAAACCGCAGGACGGACACGCAGCTTGCCCTCATACAATATGGTCAGTTCTTTATATTTCAACGAATCCGTAGGCAATTCATTATTATAGCCATTCAAAGATACGGTTATATTCCCAATCTTCCACGGGCGTAAAGCCTCACGCGGCATACTCGAAGAAGGAACAATACGCAAAGAGACCTTTCCCGGCGTACAAGTCGTGTCTGCCTGATACGTAATATACTCCGGGCGGAAATAATAGTACCCATTATTCCGAAGCAAGGAGCTGATGCGCTGCCGTTCAGCCTCTAATTGCACCACATTGAAGTTGTCGCCCTTATGTAATAAAGTCTCAGACTTATTGGCACGGACAATCGTATCTGTCCGATGCCGGCGTTGCATATAGCGGATACTATCATACGTATAAGGCTGGCGCATCGTAATTGTATATTGAATCTTCGCTTGCAAAGAATCTTTCGGATTGGGTATCAGTTCATAAGCGACATCACTCCGGAAATAGCCATACTCTTTCAACAGGTTATGCGCCACCTTAACACGAACATCCGGATTAACATTCGTAATCAATACGGGTTTAGCTGCCAACTTCTTGAACATCCACTGCCCAAATTTTCTTTTCTTATTAATCAACGCATTATACATCCATAATCCGAACGGCAAAGGCAAGCGGACAGAAGAACTTCCTAACAAAGCATTGTTCGGAGGATAGGCCAATGCCGCTTGCACCTCTTCCAACGTACTTTCACCTGCAGGTGTAGAGTCTCGTTCCATCACCTCTATTTTCTTAATGCCCGTATAAAGAATTTCATCTTCCGGAAGATTCTTTGTAACAGAGCAAGAGGATAATAACCCAATTAACAAGCCTAAACTTAACGCTATATATACATTATTCTTCCTTCTCATCTTTCTCTTCCTCCTCATTATTCTGTACAGGCTTCGTTCTATTCCGTTTAAAGATAAACAACTCGCGCATGTGCTGCATCTTTTTGTGCAACACTATACCAGCACCTGTTTCTGTCAATTCTCCTTCCAACAAACTTTCATAATCTTTATTATGGAAAACCTTCACATAGCGTGTTCCACTGGGATCTAACCGATATTCTACGGATACATTGTCAATAAACGGTTGTGCCTGACCTTGATTGATATCCGCCCCAGTAGAAATCCTTCCGCCTAATACAATCCGTATCCGGTCATTATAAAATCGTTTAGCGAAACGGAATGAATAATCAGTCCGCTTATTCCCATCACCATTCTCATCATAACTTTCCATACCAAAGTTTATGTCAACCGACTTCAAAGCACTTCCTGCAATATTATTTATTTCATTTTGCAGAAAACTATTCAATGCATCACCCATATCCAGATTCGATTTTCCTGTAGTTGTGCTACTTCCCAAATACATGCCTGTAACCAGCATACTGACAGCCTGTTTAGCCCGTTCTTCCTCATCCATGCGAGCCAATTGCTCTTGCATTGTCGCATCTTCCGGTGCCTCAAGGATAAATCTCAATCCCAAGTTCTCCAATTGCTGACTTAACTCAATTCCTACATCAAAGTTCACCATTCTCGTACTTTGGTCATCCAACGTTACCGAAGTACGAATTCTTTCGGTAGCTGTAATGTACATGGTCGGATCCATCGGGTTACCATTCCATTGTACATAACTTCCGTTCTCCACATTAAACTCCTTTAATGGAATCACAGGAAGCGTATATTTAATCGTTCCGCTTGATAAAGTATAACGTCCATTCAAGAACATATCTCCCATTGGTGTATATTGGAATGACAAATCTCCACCACCTTCCAAATTGACATGACTCGATTGGTCTGGAGTCAAATCCACATTTACTTGTACAGCCTGATCTATATGAATAGTCATTAACATATCCATTCCGCCCAAAGGCATAGCCGCAGGTTTGGTCCTACGACGGAATAGTGTATCTTCTTCAAAAGAAATAAAAGTAACCAATCCGGATAACCTGTCCTGCACGGTTAATGGCGAATCCTGCAATACATAAGTAAAATTTGTTCCACCTAATAAATCCAAATCACCACGCATAACCAAAGCGTTCAATGGTCCACGAATAGACGAAGAAAAATTAACCAACATCTTACCATAAACCAAACTATTCTTTTCTCGCTTCGTATTTAACAATTGCATATTCTGTGCACTCAAATTCAGATTGGCAGACATAGCTGAAGGCTCCGTAAAATCAATTGTTCCATCTATCACGAAAGGATTCTCTCCATTGGCATAAATACTGTATTTGTTAAACCATACCTGATTATCATGTATCTCTATATTTTTAGGCTCAAATTTAATATTTGTATTTGCCGGAACAAGGAAAATATCTGCAGAGTCCAACTTTATGAATCCCTGTATATCCGGAGAAGCCATTGTTCCTGAAATATTTATTTCACCTAATAAATCGCCACTCAACTGTGCCATTCCATCCGGGATAAAAGGATTCAGCATGGGTAAAGGCAAAGAATCCATAGTAAACGTCCCTTCTATATTTTCTTTTTCTCCATTCTGATAATAGACGAAAGAATTCAGAATTTCCTTACTATCTCGAAATAGATGCATATCTACCTGATGTTCGTTCTCCGCTAAAGGCAAATAAACCGCACTAAATAACAAATCTCCAACTCGTCCACCTTCATAATACAAAGAATCAATATTGAAACCTGCCGTTAACGTATAGGAACTATCAGAAGGCATATACTGAATATCCGCATTAAACATACCACTTATATCCGGTAAATAGGCGGAAAAACCTTTATATATCTCTTCCAAATTAACCTGCCCTAACGTCACATTCACATCAGGGTATCCTTCGGTATTCTTATTACTCTTAATGTCCAAGAATGTTCCCTCATCATTTTGTAGCAAGAAATCAGCTTTTATATCCTTTGCATTTCTGATAAGTATATAATTATCCGGATTCAATGTAAATTGATTAAATGCAAGTATAGGATTCTCCGGGAAGAAATGAATGCGCATGCCTCCTTGTTCCTCCTTACCTATCTTTGCTCCCAACAATATGCCTGTCTCACCTTGTCCATTCTTAAATTGCAATAAAGCATCCACTACTCCGGTTTGTAATTGTCCTGCTATGCTTACGGAGAAAGGAGATTGCTGGCGATATTTTGTTTTCACAATATCCGCATCGTAACAGAGTCCCATAGTATCTTCCCAAATACGCACTTGGACGGTATCTATAAGAAAAGTGTCACGCAAGAGTTGATAAGTTGTGGCATCCATTTGCAGACCCGACATAGGAGAAGTATATGCGTCCAGACTTAACTTACGGAAATCAAGGTTATATAGTTGAGCTATTGCATACAGGGGATTATCTTTCGCTGCCTCCATATTGAAGTGCATCGTAGGAAGGAGCGGACGGAGTGCGGTCAATCGGATGGTGGAATCTTTCTCCAATTGAGTATGTACCTCTTCGTTGAGCTGAGATAATACCTGACTCAGTTTGCCAATGCCTGCATCCCCATCAAGCCGAAGAGATAAATCTCCTGCTTGGAATGATAAATGCACCGTATCTACATCTGTATGGACATGCAAGTCAAGAGTGTTAGGATGCACCGTCTGCTTGTCCATCATGACGCTCCAATCTTTCAACGATAAATCAGCTTTGTGTTTTTCTTCCAGGTCGCTTTCAGCATCAAGTGTAAGTCGAAATGCAGTATTGAAAGGCTTTTCACTCAAATGCAATCCCATGAAATCTAATTGCTCCACATCTGTGGAAAGCCATCCTTTTACATGACGTTTATTAAGTTGGGCGCGAAGTGTTGTATTCATCCGTACCGAAGGGTCATTACTTATCAGTTTGATATTCGCATGTGCATTCTCTAAAGAGGCATTTAGATTTATATCCGACAAATGCATCATACCATAATATACATTGTGAATACGTCCATCGATTTGGCTATAAGTTAGAGAATCGAATGGGTCAATGCCTCTTCCCTCAGCTTGTAATGTAGCCGACACACTACACAAGGAATCATTTGGCAAGAAATGCGTAAGCACAAGGCTGTCCACATCCAACTGTACATGATATGCCTGTTCCTGCATATCATACATCGCCTGCAATTGGACTTGCCCCTCACTCTCTTGGAAAGATAATTGCGTATCGAAACGGCTACCTATCACACGTGCATTCCCTCCAAGGTACATACTATCGGGCAAGGTAATGCCAGTCATTGCATCCGAAGGGAGCAGCCTCATCAAAGGCATCAAGTCACCGGTATGCAGTTGGAAGTCGATATTGCCATGACGGCGAAAGGAATCCATAGGCTCAACTATATCACCGGTTATAAGCGCATTAAATGCATGAGGCATACTTAGGTTCAGATGTTTAATCGATACCTGTTCCGTGTTATATTTCATCGTCAGTTCGAGTGCAAAATAGGCATCCGAGCTGGGGTATGGCATAAGCGAGTCATAGAACAAACTATCGCTCAGACTATGTATCCTCGTCTCGTTCGCAATTGAGGTTAATGTTTGTATATCCTCCATCCCTATCTTTCCTTCCAGATTTATATCCATCGTTCCTTCGGGTTGCTGTTCCAATGCAGCATAAAGCAAAGACAGATTAGCTGTTAGCTGGGAATATTCTGTTTCCAAACGGAAGTCTGGCAGGCTTAGGGATATATCATCCCCAACCACCTCAGCATGGGCATGAGTTATCTGCAAACCCGAACGCTCTTTCAGCATCAACTCTTTAAGGGAACCCACTATCCGCGTACTGTCATAATATATATCTTGTAGTGACAAGGCCACTTCAGTCAGAGCAATATGTGAAGCATCAAATCCGGTCTGTGGTAGGGTATCGTTCGCATCATATTGCAGACTTGTACCTGAGAGCTGGAAAAGCTCCATGCCGTAAGCCGTTTTCCCCAAGTCCACAGTACCTCCTTGCATACGCGCCTCTCCTATGTACCCTGCCACGCGCAGAGTGTCATGCGGCATTTGCAGAGCAAGTGCCGTATGGGCTATATGTACGTTCCGGATATCGAATATCCATCCAAGTGGTGCAGTTGCCGTAGTGTCAGCCGTAGAAGTAGTATCCGTCAGAACTAAGGTAAGGGTGGCGTCTGATAGTGACAGATGGTTTAGCGTTGCATGTTCTGATGCCAAATTAATCCGGTCTGCTTTGGCATCAAAGTTGCCTACGGAACCTACCACACTCATACCCGGAAGCAAGTCTTTCGTATCAATATGCACCTCATTGACTCCGACCCGTTCGATCAATACCTCTCTGCTTAAAAGGGGCTGTACCCGTACCTGCAGGTACAATTCTCCTAAAGAAAGCAACGTATCGGCAGGAAGTGAATCTGGTGTAACAGTTACCTGCCGAATACTTAGCGTGAGTGGAAACTTGAGCCGGATATTCCCTATCTGGATATTCATTCCTGTGGCAGCACTCGCATACGAAGTGGCTTTTTGGACAGCAAATTGCTGAAACGAAGGAACATAAAGCAGTATGGACAATATAAATGTAAGCAATATAGGTATGCATACTGCAAGCAGTATAATATGTGTAACCTTAACCTTCATAAAAACCAATATTTATTGCAAAGATAAACAAATATATCATCGGGTGAGCAGGGAAATAAACCATTATCCTGGCCATACGCCTCTTTCCTCCTCTCTTTGTGGGAGAAATATGCCTAACATTATTTTTATTTATAGTTGATTTGTTCAAGCTATTTAACTATATTTGCTCCGAACATACAGTAAATAACACGACCATGAGCGAACGCCGTTTTCTATCCTTAGTTGAGGGCAGCATCCGGGCGCATTGGGACCTGCCCGCCCTCTCTGACGTAGAGGGCATAAGTTACACCTACGAACAGGTAGCCATCCGTATCGAAGAGCTGCACTTAATCCTATCGCGTGCAGGGGTTGTAGCCGGAGACAAAGTAGCCTTATTGGGAGGCAACAGCGCAAACTGGGCACTTGCCTTTTTTGCTACTCTATCGTTCGGGGCAACCGTTGTTCCTATACTTGCGACATACAATACGGATAACATCGAGCATATCGTAAACCACTCTGATGCGCAGACACTGTTTGTATCGTCCGACAAATGGAAAGGTTTATCACTCGAGGCAATGCCGCACCTACAGCTCGTCGTGTGTATAAATGACTTCTCCATATTATATACCACTCATAAGGCAGCACAGGAGACAAACGGCTGCCTAAGAGAGTTGTTCACCGAGAAATACCCTCAATATACTCCCCAAGACGTGCATTGGTACAAAGAGGATTCCCGGCAGTTAGCCGTCATCAATTATACGTCCGGCACCACGAGCTACTCCAAAGGGGTGATGCTCTCTTATGGCAGCCTCTGGAGCAATGCGCAATTCGCAATAGACAATATGCCCTTTATCCATGCAGGCGACAATATCGTGTGCCTCCTGCCGATGGCACACATGTACGGGCTGATGTTCGAGGTAATCAATTCCGTGTGCAAAGGGTGCCACGTGCATTTTATTACGGGGCGTCCCTCACCGCAACTTATAATTAACACTTATCGCCGTGTACATCCCCGCATCATTCTGATAGTGCCTCTTATCATCGAGCGGGCATACAAGACGTATATCAAGCCGAAAATGAAGAAACGTTCATTCCGGCTGCTGATGGCACTTCCGATTGTAAGTGGAATCATACGCCGACGGATTCGCAAGCGTCTCATGGAGGTATTCGGAGGTAATTTCGCGGAGATGGTCATAGGCGGTGCCGCCTTGAATGGAGAGGTAGAACAATTCCTGAAGTCTATTGCGTTCCCGTACACGGTAGGATATGGCATGACGGAGTGCGGTCCGCTCATTGCTTATGCACAATGGAACACCTTTGCCCGTGGCAGTGTGGGGCGCGTCGTCGACCGCATGGAGGTACGCATACATCAACCGGAAGGTAAGGAACACGTCGGAGAAATATGGGTGCGCGGAGATAATGTAATGCTCGGGTATTACAAGAATCCGGAGGCTACGGCAGAGGTCTTACTCCCGGACGGATGGATGCGCACCGGAGACATGGGCATGATAGACAAGCAAGGCAACATATACATACGCGGACGATGCAAAGCATTGATACTCGGACCGAACGGGCAGAACATCTATCCGGAAGAAATAGAGGAACGGCTGAATGCGCTACCTCTCGTGCGCGAGTCGCTGGTGGTATCAGACGGGCGTGCCTTGACCGCCCTTATCTATCCTGATTGGGCAAAGATTAAACAGGCAGGAATGACGGATGAAGAGATAAACAAACTGATGAATCAATACCTGCGCCAAGTGAATCACTGCATCCCGCGCCACTGCCGGATGACGCAGTTCCGGCTACATAAAGAGGAGTTTGCCAAAACCTCCAAGCGCAGCATAAAGCGGAATCTGTACCAGCCTAAACTGAGCTGATGTCCTTGCCGCCCCTCACTCATGGTGGTAAGGCTCGTTATGGAGGATCGTCATGGCGCGGTACAGCTGCTCCACACACATAAGGCGTACCATCTGGTGAGAGAGTGTCATCTTGCTGAGCGATATCCGTTCGGAAGCCATGCCATACACGGCGTCAGAGAAACCATACGCTCCTCCGATGACAAACACCAACCGCTTCGGCACGGTGTGCATCTTCTTCTCTATATAGGAAGCAAACTGCATGGAGGTGAACTCCTTGCCGTGCTCGTCCAGCAGGACGACATAATCATCCTTCGAGAGGGCTTTGCGTATCAGCTCCCCTTCGCGCACCTTCTGCTCATTCATGCTGAGGTTCTTCGTTCCTTTAATGTCCGGTATGACCTGTATATCGAAAGGGAGATAATGCACCAGCCGGTTGCGATATATCTCTATCCCCTCTGCCAAATAGGCGGCATCCGTCTTGCCTACCACTATCAGTGTTATCTTCATGCCCTGTCGTTCTGTTCTTATTTCGTGTGATTATTCTGCTTTCCTTCGTGCAAAGATACATATAATGGCAGAATATCTCAGGTAAAGTTTGGCAGTCTTGTTTCAGGCGGTACCTGAAGAATAATGGAAAAAGATTTGCTTTACTGATATATCTTGCTACCTTTGC
>CAZOKT010000077.1:0-4671 GCA_964580505.1 uncultured Parabacteroides sp.
GTTAGAATGTGTACTTGGTTATCTTTGCGATGTGTATCGAAAAAGCATTGTGCATTTAATAAAACATGAAATATCTATCCACGTGAAGAGATAAAACGGGATAGGGATATGAATCGTTGTATGTCATAATGATGTTTAAACGAAAAGCCTTATCTTTGTCTGCTCAAATATACATATATAATTATGAGAGATTTTTTGCATATCCTGCGACGTTTCGTCCCTCCTTATAAGAGATACTTGGCGGGTAATGTCGTCTTTAATATCCTTTCAGCTATTCTGAATCTGTTTTCATTTGCATTGATTATCCCTATTCTCCAGATTCTATTTAAGATAGACCAGGATGTCTATACTTATACGCCGGTAGTGTGGGACTTGGGAGATTGGGAAAACCTGAAGGCTATTCCGGCGATATTGAAGGATAACTTTTTCTGGTTCGTCAGTGATTTGATAGAGAAGCAGGGCGGTTCGTTTACGTTGGTCGTATTGGGCATCTTTCTGGTGGTGATGACCTTCTTCAAAGTCGCCACGATGTATTTGGCTTTCTTCATGATGATCCCCATCCGGACAGGTGTAGTGCGAGATATTCGTAATCAAATCAACCGGAAGATAACCCAGCTTCCCTTAGGATTTTTCTCGGAGGAACGCAAAGGTGATATATTAGCCCGTATCTCGGGAGACGTGAATGAGATAGAAGCCTCCTTGATGAGTTCGCTGGATATGCTCTTCAAGAATCCGATTCTTATCGGCATCTATCTGGTAGGCATGATTTTGATCAGTTGGCAATTGACGCTCTTTGTCTTTATCCTTCTACCTTTTGCTGGTTATGTGATGGGACAGGTAGGAAAGAAATTGAAGCGGAAATCCCTCGAAGGGCAGCAACAATGGGGCGCATTGATGAGTCAGATAGAAGAGACCCTGAGCGGATTGCGTATTGTTAAGGCATTCAATGCGGAGAATAAGATACAACGCCGGTTTGAACAGGCGAACGAGCAATTCCGGCAAACCATCACTCGCGTATATCGACGTCAGCAAATGGCGCATCCGATGAGTGAGTTTCTCGGTACGGCGACGATCGCTATTGTGCTTTGGTACGGCGGTTCATTGATTCTTAGCAATAATAGTAGCATCGATGCGGCTACGTTTATCTATTATTTAGTGATATTTTATAGTTTGATTAATCCAGCAAAAGACTTGAGCAAGGCGGCTTATGCTATTCAGAAGGGACTGGCTTCAATGACACGCATCGATAAAATACTAATGGCGCAGTCGGATATTAATGACCCGAAGCAACCTAAGCCGGTAGGATTTAACGAAGCCATCCATTATAATCAGGTATGGTTCCGTTATCAGAACGATTGGGTACTGAAGAATATAGATTTGACGATACCCAAAGGCAAGACCATTGCTCTGGTCGGGCAATCGGGTTCGGGTAAAAGCACTTTGGTAGATTTGCTTCCGCGTTTCTATGATGTGTCGGAAGGCTCGATAACCATTGATAAGACCGATATTCGAGATGTCCGGTTGATGGATTTACGCGGATTGATGGGGAATGTGAATCAAGAGGCTATCTTATTTAATGATACTTTTTTCAACAATATCGCATTCGGTGTGGAAGATGCAACGCGCGAACAGGTGGAAGAGGCTGCTCGTATCGCCAATGCCCATGAGTTTATTATGGCATCGGAGCATGGCTATGATACGAATATCGGTGATAGGGGAGGCAAACTTTCCGGAGGTCAGAGGCAACGCATCAGCATTGCGCGTGCTATCTTGAAGAATCCTCCGATTCTGATATTGGACGAAGCGACATCTGCCTTAGATACGGAGTCTGAGCACTTGGTGCAGGAAGCATTGGAGAATCTGATGCGTAACCGCACTACTATTGTGATTGCCCATCGTCTCTCTACTATTAAAAACGCGGATGAAATCTGCGTGATGCACGAAGGTGAGATTGTAGAGCGAGGCTGTCATGAAGAATTATTGAAGTTGAACGGGTATTACAAACGGCTTTGTGATATGCAAAGTTTCTAAAAAGGAGAATAATGAGAAAAGAACGAATCATTAAGAGTTTGAAAGTTTTTGCCCTGATGTGTGGGGCGATGCTATGCTCCGGCTGTGAGGTTTTTCAGGTTGAACCAGTCGAGTCGACCGGCTATTTCTTTGATAAGCCGGCAAAGGTTTGGGAAGAGACTCTTCCGCTGGGAAACGGACGGTTGGGGATGATGCCTGATGGCGGCATTATGCGTGAGAATTACGTACTGAATGAGATATCTCTTTGGTCGGGAAGCGTGCAAGATACGGACAATTCCAATGCTTATTATGCGTTGCGTGCAATCCGTCGCCTGTTGTTTGAAGGAAAGAATGATGAGGCACAGGAGCTGATGTATCAGACTTTCGTCTGCAAGGGTGCCGGGAGCGGATTGGGGAACGGTGCAAATTTGCCCTATGGAAGTTATCAAATCTTGGGGAACTTGCAAATCGAATATACCTATGATTCCGGTATTCCGGAGGCAAGAAAAAACTATCGGCGCGAATTGGATTTGGAGCATGCTGTCGCAACAACGACATTCCATTATCAAGGAGTTGCTTACACGCGCGAGTGTTTCACTTCTTTTGCTGATGATGTGGGCGTGATTTATCTGTCGGCTGATGGGGATGAATCGTTGAACTTTTCACTGAAGATGAATCGTCCGGAACATGTAACCTGCTCTACGGAGCATAATACGCTTTGGATGAAAGGGCAATTGCCGGACGGTGTGGATACAACGGCTCTGAAGGGTATGCGTTTCGCTTCGGCTGTGCGCGTCTTGCTTCCTAAGGGAGGGCAACTGAATGCCGATACGGCAAGTCTCTCTGTCAGGAATGCTTCTGAAGCAATCTTGCTGGTCGGTATGGCAACAGATTATTTCGGTGATGAGGTGGAACCGACCATCATGAATCAGTTGGATGCTGCCGGGATGAAGAGCTATTCGGAGTTGCGGTCTGGGCATATCGCCAGTTATCGCCGTCTGTATGACAGGGTGGAACTGGATTTGGGCGCATCGAAGTATATGAATATGCCGATTAATGAGCGCTTGGCAGCTTATCAGCAGAACCCGGATGACCCGGCTTTGGCGGCGCTATACTTCCAGTTCGGGCGTTATCTACTCATTTCGTCCACGCGCGAAGGGTTGCTTCCGCCTAATTTGCAAGGATTGTGGTGCAATACGATTCATACGCCGTGGAATGGGGATTATCATCTGAATATTAATCTGCAAATGAATCTCTGGCCGGCAGAGGTGACCAATCTGTCGGAGTTGCATCTGCCGATGATTGACTGGGTGTGTCGGCAAGTCCCGAGCGGAGAGCGCACGGCAAAGGCTTATTACAATGCCGGAGGCTGGGTGACGCACATCTTGGGGAATGTGTGGAACTTTACTGCGCCGGGCGAACATCCTTCGTGGGGAGCTACCAACACTTCGGCGGCGTGGCTTTGCGCGCATCTGTATCTCCATTATTTATATACGAAAGATGAGGCGTATCTGGAACGGGTCTATCCGGTGATGAAGGGTGCGGCACAGTTCTTTGTGGATATGCTGGTGGAAGACCCGCGCTCGCATTACTTGGTAACGGCTCCGACGACTTCTCCGGAGAATACCTATAAACTGCCGAACGGCAACAATGTAAATGTGTGTGCCGGTTCAACGATGGATAACCAGATTATACGCGAACTCTTCACCCATACCATCGAGGCGGCAGGAATCTTGAACAGGGACTCCGACTTTGTCGCGCGATTGGAGGAGAAACGTGCCAGGCTGATGCCGACCACCATCGGGCAGGATGGGCGTATCATGGAATGGCTTGAGCCTTACGAGGAAGCAGATCCTCACCATCGGCACGTCTCGCATCTGTATGGACTTTATCCGGGGAATGAGATTTCGGTGGAGAAGACACCGCAGTTGGCGGAAGCGGCACGAAAATCATTGGTGGCGCGTGGCGACCAAAGTACCGGCTGGTCGATGGCATGGAAAATCAACTTCTGGGCACGCTTGCATGACGGAGACCATGCGTGGCGGCTCCTCAACGGCTTGTTGCGTCCTTGCACCGACACGTCTATGAACATGTCGGACGGAGGCGGGACGTATCCGAACCTCTTCTGTGCGCATCCGCCGTTCCAGATTGACGGAAACTTTGGCGGCTGTGCGGGTATCGCCGAGATGCTGCTGCAAAGTCAGGACGGCTACATCGAGCTTTTGCCTGCCTTGCCTTCGGCCTGGAAGAGCGGACGGTTCAAAGGCTTGAAGGTGCGCGGAGGGGGCGTGGTGTCGGCCGAATGGAAGGATGGAAAAGCAAAATCATTTGTTCTGAAGGCGACGGTTGCCCATACGTTTCGGATAAAACTCTCAGCGATATGCGACAAGCCTATCAGTTTGCTGAAGAATCAAAAACCGGTTTCGTTGCCGGTTGTGGACGGCATGTTGACAGTCGGTTTGGAAGCCGGGGAAGAGTTTGTCATGCAGTATTAAGTCGGTTTGCAGCGCGCAGAAGGTAAGATGCTGCGGGGATAAATGCTTCTGAGCGGCTCAAAAAGAGTGTCAGCAGAAAAATTGTCCTTCCGAGTCACTCAGAGGTAGAGTTTTTGAAAAAACGCTGTTTCTGCGTCGCTCGGAAGGACTTTTTTTGAGAAAAACC
>CAZOKT010000077.1:4771-9779 GCA_964580505.1 uncultured Parabacteroides sp.
TTTTGAAAAAACGCTGTTTCTGCGTCGCTCGGAAGGACTTTTTTTGAGAAAAACCGAGGTTCTGAGCCACTCGGGAGGAAAGTTTTTGAAATAACCGAGCTTCCGAGTCACTCAGGGGTAGAGTTTTTGAAAAAACACTGTTTCTGTGTCGCTCGGAAAGGCTTTTTGGAGGCAAAAACCGAAATTCTGAGCCACTCGGAAGGAGAGTTTCTGGAAAAACCGAGCTTCCGAGTCACTCAGAGGTAGAGTTTTTGAAAAAAACGCTGTTTCTGTGTCGCTCGGAAGGACTTTTTTTGAGAAAAACCGAGGTTCTGAGCCACTCGGGAGGAAAGTTTTTGAAATAACCGAGCTTCCGAGTCACTCAGAGACAAAGTTTTTGAAAAAACACTGATTCTGAGTCACTCGGAAGGGAAATCTTTTGTTGTTTTTAGAATTCTGCATTGTTCGGAGTGCGTGGGAAAGGAATCACATCGCGGATGTTGCCCATGCCCGTTACGAACAGCAGCAGACGCTCGAATCCCAATCCGAATCCGGAGTGCGGAACTGTCCCGAAGCGGCGCGTATCCAGATACCACCACATATCTTTCATCGGGATATTCAACTCCTGAATGCGCGAATAGAGTTTGTCGTAATCCGCTTCACGCTCAGACCCGCCAATGATTTCTCCAATCTTCGGGAAGAGGACATCCATAGCGCGGACAGTCTTTCCGTCGTCGTTCTGCTTCATGTAGAACGCCTTGATTTCCTTCGGATAGTCGGTCAGGATAACCGGACGCTTGAAATGTTCCTCCACCAAGAAACGCTCATGCTCGGATGCCAAATCGACACCCCAGTAAACCGGAAATTCAAACTTGTGTCCGTTCTTGACGGCTTCTTCCAGAATCTGGATGCCTTCCGTATATGACAAGCGGACAAATTTGTCTTTCAACACACCTTGCAGACGTTCAATCAAGCCTTTGTCGAACATATCGTTAAGGAACTTGATGTCTTCCGCGCAGTTATCCAGCGCCCACTGTACGCAATACTTGATGAAATCCTCTGCCAATTCCATATTGTCGTTGATGTCGTTGAACGCCACCTCCGGTTCTATCATCCAGAACTCTGCCAAGTGGCGCGGCGTGTTCGAATTTTCTGCGCGAAACGTAGGACCGAAGGTATAAATCTGTCCTAAAGCCGTAGCTGCCAGTTCGCCTTCCAACTGTCCTGAAACCGTCAGGCTGGCCTGCTTGCCGAAGAAGTCGTCATCATAAATGATAGAGCCGTTCTCGTCCTTCTTCAGATTGTACAAGTTCATCGTTGTTACTTGAAACATCTGTCCGGCACCTTCGCAGTCGGATGCGGTGATGATAGGCGTATGAAAATAGAAGAACCCTCTGTCGTGGAAAAACTTGTGGATGGCATACGCCATGTTATGACGGATACGGAATACGGCTCCGAAAGTATTGGTACGCGGACGCAGATGGGCAATCTCGCGCAAGAACTCCATGGAGTGCCCTTTCTTCTGCAGAGGATAGGTGGCGGGGTCTGCTGTTCCGTAGATTTCGATTTCTTTGGCTTGGATTTCCACGTTCTGTCCTTTGCCTTGCGACTGTACCAGCTCACCGTTTACGCTGATGCTGGCTCCGGTGGTGATGGGTTTCAGATACTCTTCTCCAAACTTATCTGTGTCTACAACGATTTGGACATTGTTTATCGTGGAGCCATCGTTGAGGGCGATAAAGCTGACTTGCTTGCTTCCTCTTCGAGTCCGTACCCAGCCTTTTACATTGACAGTAGAACCATAGGCCGTGCTCTTTAATACATCTATGATTTTCGTTCTTTTTATAGTTTCCATTTTGTGAATTACAAATTATGAATTACGAATGCCAAATTAGGATTTCATGGTAAGAAAAATAAAATATTGACGACGATGTCGAGAAACTTTCCCCACTTTGGGTACGTTGCCAACACCGTCGAGAGATTTTTCCAGATTCGGAAATCCTGAGCTTATTCAAATGCTCCCATGCGCAGCGCGTTTACTTCTTTTTCATTCAAGAAGCGCCATCTTCCGCGCGGCAGATTTTTCTTTGTCAATCCTGCGAAATAAACACGGTCTAATTTCATCACGTGGTAGCCTAACGATTCGAAAATGCGGCGTACGATACGATTGCGACCCGAATGGATTTCAATGCCCACCTGAGTCTTATCCGTTTCGTTGGCATAGCTGATAGCATCTGCATGGATTTCTCCATCTTCCAGCTCTAAGCCGTTTGCTATTTTCTCCATATCTTCAATCGATATGTTCTTGTCCAACCATACGTGATAAATCTTTTTCTTCTTGAAGGACGGATGGGTCAGTTTGGAGGCCAAATCGCCGTCGTTAGTCAATAATAATACACCCGTCGTATTGCGGTCTAAACGTCCAACTGGATAGATGCGTTCTGTACAGGCATTCTTTACAAGATCCATGACGGTCTGTCTTTCCTGTGGATCGTCAGAGGTGGTTACGCAGTTTTTAGGTTTATTCAATACGATATAAACCTTGCTTTCAATTTGTACAGGTTTATCGTTGAATAGAACTTCATCTTGGCGTGTGATTTTTGTTCCTAATTCAGTGATAACTTCTCCGTTAACCTTTACAACTCCTTTCTGGATATATTCGTCTGCTTCACGGCGGGAACATACACCTGCATTTGACAAGAATTTGTTCAAACGAATCGGTTCGTTTGGATCTGCCAAAACTTCTTTATACTTCAATTGTTTTTGGAAATTATATTTTGCATTTGGATTATAATTTCCTTGACGGCGATTGTTGTTGTTCGGTTTGCGATTGTTATTGGGACGTCCGCTGTTATTATTGTATCGTCCTCCGCCATAATAGTTGTTGTAAGGGCGATTTCCTCCTTGATGATTATCGAAGTTCATGTTTGTGCGATGCTCACCAACGCGAGGTCTTCTTTTCCTCATTTCTGTATTTTCTCCGGCATGGGGGGTACTACTATATACTGGACGATTGTACGGACGTGGTTCTCCTCCGGTATTATACGACGGACGATTGTAACCATTATCACGATTTTGATTGTTGTAATTGTTACGATTGTTGTAATTCCGATTGGCTCCTCCTCCGCCATAATTATTGTTCCGATTACGGTTGTCGTAACGCTGCTGGTAGTTGTTCTGCCCACTGCCATAATCATTGTATGGCCGATTTCCAAATGACCGATAGCTTCCGCGTTCATTTTGGTTCGGGCGATTGTACGGTCTCCGTTCATAGTTACTGCCCTCCGGACGATTATAGTCCTGGTTGTAAGGCCTTCTTTCACCGTCTTGTTCTATTCGTCTTGGACGGGACGGTTGTTGCTGCTGAGTTTCGTCTCTTTCTTCAGTACTCATCTTTGTTTAATATTAAAGGTTTATATTCATTTCGGAAGCCTCACGGCTACCATATTAAATTCCAGTATAATTATGAGGCGTAATTGTTTTTAATTCTGTTTTTACTTTATCATTTACATTTAATGTTTCTATAAAGTCTTTGATAGATTGTTCTGTAATATCGGCATTAGTTCGGGTCAAAGCTTTTAATGCTTCATAAGGTTTAGGATAACCCTCTCGGCGCAGGATAGTTTGGAGTCCTTCAGCTACTACTGCCCAGCAATTGTCTAAATCAGCTGCTATAGCCGGTTCGTTGAGTAATAGCTTACCTAATCCTTTCATCAAACTCTTGAAAGCAATTTCAATATGAGCCATAGGTACACCAATGTTACGCAATACCGTCGAGTCTGTTAAGTCTCGTTGTAAGCGGGAAATAGGCAGTTTCTTGGCCAAGTGTTCCAAGATGGCGTTTGCAATGCCCAAATTGCCTTCTGCATTTTCAAAGTCAATAGGATTGACTTTATGCGGCATTGCGGATGAACCAACTTCTCCAGCCTTGATTTTCTGTTTAAAATATTCCATAGAAATATATTGCCAAAAATCTCGGTTTAAATCAATCAATATGGTATTGATGCGTTTCATGCCATCGAAGATTGCTCCCAGATTATCATAATTGGAAATCTGGGTTGTCCATTCTTCGCGTTTCAATCCCAAAACTTCATTTATAAATTTATTGCCAAAAGCTTTCCAGTCGTATTCCGGATAAGCTACATGATGTGCGTTGAAATTTCCGGTTGCTCCACCAAATTTGGCTGAAATCGGAATCGTTTTTAATAGTTCCAATTGTTGTTTCAGACGGTATACAAATACCATAATCTCCTTTCCTAAGCGGGTAGGAGATGCCGGTTGTCCATGTGTTTTTGCCAACATAGGGATGTCCATCCATTCATTAGCATAGTTTCTCAATGTTTGGATGACTTCTTCTAAGGTTGGAAAGTAAACATTGTTCAAAGCGTCCTTTAAAGACAAAGGAACAGAGGTATTATTGATGTCTTGTGAAGTCAGTCCGAAGTGGATAAACTCATGATATTTCCCGGCTAAGAAATGGTCTGTTTTCTCTTTAATAAAATATTCAACTGCTTTGACATCATGATTGGTTACTTTTTCTATATCTTTAATGCGTAAAGCATCTGTTTCAGAAAAATTTATATATATATTGCGTAGCCAAGTTTTAACTTCTTCAGTGTTTAGTTCGTTTAATTGCGGAAGATATTCAGATAGAGCTATGAAATACTCTATTTCAACGTACACTCTGTATTTTATCAGAGCAAATTCTGAAAAATAGGTTGTAAGGTTCTCTGTTTTATTCCAATATCGCCCATCTATAGGCGAGATGGCTGTTAGTGTTGATAATACCATGTTTATATTATTACATTAATTATATCGAGCGGTGTTGCAAAGGTAATGTATTTCTCGAGAAGAAATAGTAAAAGCAATATTTTTTTTGATTTTTCTCGTGAAATGTTTGGAGAATAAAAAAAAAAACGTACCTTTGCAGCGCTTTAGGGAGATAAAGCAAGACTTGAAAGAATGAAATTTGAGAAGGGCGTTTAGCTCAGCTGGTTCAGAGCATCTGCCTTACAAGCAGAGGGTCGGC
>CAZOKT010000078.1:0-2277 GCA_964580505.1 uncultured Parabacteroides sp.
CCTCTTTTACTTAAACGAAATACCTATTTTTCTCTTCATTCAATCCTATCCGAAAATTAAAGCTAAAATTATACGTCAAAAATAAAGAATATCCGTTCTAATCATTACTTTTGCATCATTGAAATGAATTATTAAAATAATGAGTAATAAGGCTGATAAACAACTTGAATTAGATAAACGCTATCTACGGATGTCTGCCATTTGGGCTGAGAATTCCTATTGCGAGCGCCGAAAAGTTGGAGCATTGATTGTAAAAGACCAGATGATTATATCGGATGGCTACAATGGTACTCCTTCCGGATTCGAAAATATTTGCGAAGACGAGCACAATATAACAAAACCTTACGTGCTTCATGCAGAAGCCAATGCAATTACGAAAGTAGCTGCATCCTCGAATAGCAGCAAAGGTGCAACGATTTATATCACGGCAGCTCCCTGCATCGAGTGCGCCAAACTGATTATCCAATCGGGAATCATACGGGTCGTTTATGCAGAAAAATACCGGACAGAAGAGGGATGCGACTTGCTAAAACGTGCTGGTATTGATGTGGATTATATAGATTTAAATGAATAAAGAGAGTTTTTATGGGTAAAAACAAACAACTGACCATCTGGCTACCGGTGCTTATCGCGGCTTGCATCGCATTGGGTATTTTTATTGGGAATCATTACTGGTTCTTAAATCAAGGGCGAAACCGGAGTATGTTTAGTGGAAGTTCAAACAAAATCAGTGCGATATTAGGGATTATCCAAGAGCAATATGTCGATACGGTCAATATGAATGATTTGATAGAAGGTGCCATTCCAAAAATATTCGGCGAATTAGACCCGCACTCTGTTTACATCGAAGCGAAAAACGTAGCAAAACGAACGGAGGATTTGGAAGGTTCGTTCAGCGGTATCGGCGTATCTTTCAATATGCAAACCGATACCATTCTGGTTATTGAAGTCATACCCGGTGGTCCTTCCGAGAAAGCAGGCATCAAGCCTTTCGACCGTATCATCACTATCAATGACACTATCTATGCCGGAACCCAAACAGACGATCAGAAGATTATGCAACTCTTGCGAGGGATGAAGAATAGCACGGTCGAACTGGGTATCAAGCGAGATAATAATCCGGAATTGCTACATGTGCGGGTAACGCGGGGTGATGTTCCCGTGAATACTGTGGATGTGGCTTATAAGGTGAAAGAGGGCATTGGCTATATCAAGGTAAGCAAGTTCGGACGTACGACTTACAACGAATTCATTACCGCCATTGCCAAGCTCAAGCAAGAGAAATGCCGGGCGTTTATTATTGATTTACGTGGGAATACAGGCGGATACATGGATGCAGCCATCAATATGATTAACGAATTCATGCCGGAAGGACGCCAAATTGTCTATGCAGAAGGCAAGGCTTTTCCACGACAGAATTTCCACGCAAATGGAACAGGTACATGTAAGGAGAGTCCGATGGTGGTATTAACCGACGAAGGCTCAGCTTCGGCCAGCGAAATCTTTGCCGGAGCCGTTCAGGATAATGATCGGGGATTGATTATTGGCCGACGCACATTCGGGAAAGGTTTGGTGCAATCTCCTATTCCGCTGAACGACGGTTCGGAACTGCTATTGACGGTTGCCCGCTACTATACGCCGTCCGGACGCTGCATCCAGAAGCAATACAAATTGGGACAGAGTGACGATTACGACCAAGACATTTATAACCGCTATTTACATGGCGAATTTGATACTGCCGATAGCATCAAACAAGATAACTCTTTGCAATATGAAACCATCGGTGGACGTATCGTATATGGCGGGGGCGGAATAATGCCGGATATCTTTATTCCGCGAGACACGGCAGGCATCACTTCCTACTTCACGTCTGTGGTCAACAGTGGTGTGTTGTATAGATATGCGTTGGAATATTCGGACGTGCACAAGTACGACTTCGCGAAATTCAAGAGTTATAAAGAGTTATGGGACTACTTGAAACAGCAGCCATTGGTGAATGACTTTATCAACTATGCCGTCAATAAGGGTATCAGAAAACGTCCTCACCTGATTGATATTTCGCGAAGATTGCTGGAAAATCAGCTGCAAGCCTATATCATCCGGAACTTTTTCAAAGAGGATGGCTTCTATCCGGTATTCCTGAATGACGATCCAACCCTGAAGAAAGCAGTTGAAGTGATCGAAGCCGACAGGACTTTCCCGATTTAAACAGACAAGCCCGAAAATTTCATGGTGCATGAAGCGGTAAGTTCACGTACCATGAAGTTATAAGTTCAC
>CAZOKT010000078.1:2377-9723 GCA_964580505.1 uncultured Parabacteroides sp.
TGAAGAGCAAAATGGTATACATATTTCCTTTTTTAATCGAATAAGCCAAGTTCTTGGAACCAATCTTCTGCTCGGTCTGGCCACTCGTTAACCATACAGCCCGTGTCGCGCAATCCATAACCATGCCCGCCGGTGCTATATAGATGCATCCAAGCCGGAACGTTCGCTTGCTTCAGCGCATAATAGTAGAAAATGCTACTATCTATCAAAAACTTATCGTCTTCCGTCTGGATAATCATCGTTGGCGGAACCTCGCCAGTTACCTTTATCTCCGGAGCAAGTTGAAAATTCTCACCACTCAGATAGGCCGGATAAACCAGCAGGCAGAAATCAGGCCGGCAACTCACCTCGTCCACCTCATCTATTGCCGGATAAGCACGCTCCTGATATGCCGTAGAAGCCATAACCGACAGATGCGCACCTGCCGAAAAACCCATCACACCGATACGATTCGGGTCGATACCGAACTCCTCCGAATGGGCACGCACATAGCTGATAGCCCGTTGGACATCCTGAAGCGGCGCCTCATACATCGGTCTTTCTGCACGACGCGGAACGCGATACTTCAGTAATACCGCAGTTATGCCTACCTCATTCAACCACTCGCAAACCTCGGTTCCTTCCAAGTCATGAGCCAGCAGTTCATAAGCTCCGCCCGGACAGATTACCATAGCCGCACCCAAAGTCCCATTCGAATTCGCCGGATATACCGTGATAGTCGGAGTACTCACATTGGAAACCCGCATAACATTCTGTCCGCCTATCTGATTGCCAGAATCGTCCCACGTTTCCGTCATTAGATTTTTCTCACCCGGAGCCATTTCCGGAAAAAGAATAACTGATTGTTGTGCCATAAATGCTTGAACCATAAATAAGCCCGTTAAAAATAAACTAATCCGTTTCATTGTTACTTGTATTTAATGTTTTTCTTGAATTCGTATTTTTACTATCGTCCAAGCTGTCCCTATCCGCCTGTTTATTGCCTTTTCTTAACATGTACGACAACCGGACGATGGTCTGATTCGACAGAAGCCTCCGGAACATACACAAAAGACTCGCCTATTTGCAGAGAATCTTTCCGTACAGCGATATAATCGAGTGTCTGGTTAGGCTCATCCGAAGGGAAAGTATCATCACCTGGAACGTTCAGGATATGGAAATCCTTCCCAAGCTCTTGAACAAAAGAGGATTCCGGCGTATCATTCCAATCACCTGCTATCCATACCGGCTTCGTGAACTCGGATGTTGCCTTCTTAATAATAGGCAAAGAAGCCATACGGTCTTCCTCGGTCAACGACAAGTGCATGCAGCAATATACATATTCCTTAAATTCAGCGACCAACAACATACGCGCCTCTTCCCTGCCCGGCAAAGCGTGCCGATAGACATGAACAGGTTCCTCTTTCGACAACATTCCGATTCCATATTTACCACCATCATACGCAATGGCCGGTGCATAAGTAGCGTGCATTCCGGTCAGCTTAGCCAATTCTCCCAACACATAGCTATTTTTGCTACGGCCGGTTGCGCTATCCAACTCCTGAATAGCTACGACTTCCGGATTTACCTTATCAATCACTCTGGCTACCCGTGCATAATCAACCGTATCATCCATGCCGATGCAGTTTTTCACATTATAGCTCATAAAGACCTTTTCATTCGCTTCCTGTTTACAACTGAAAAGGATTATGAGAAACAGCGGTATTATCGCTAGCATATCATGCTTTTTCATCGCATTTACTATTAGATTCATTTCAATATCTCTCTTAAGAATGCTTCCAGACCGGTAATATCCTCCTCCGTGGTATCCCATGAAGTTACAAAGCGTGCCTCATTGATTGCCTCATTCCACATATAGAAAAAGTATTTCTCCTGCAACTTTTTCAAAGGTTCGCTCGGAAGAGTAAAGAATATCTGGTTCGATTCCACCTTTTGTGTAATATGCACTTCAGGAAATTCTTCCAACACATCTGCCAAGCGTCGTGCACAAGCATTGGCATGCCGGGCATTCTTCAGCCAAAGGTCATTCTCCAAATAGGGAATAAACTGGGCAGAGATATAACGTAATTTCGAGGCTAATTGGGCAGATTGTTTACGGATATAAGGCATGTACTCCGCCAATTCGGGGCGGAAAGTAATTACTGCCTCACCCATCATCATGCCATTCTTGGTTCCTCCGAAACTCAATATATCCACACCGGCATCTATTGTTGCTTCTTTCATCGAGCAATTCAAGCAGGCACACGCATTGGCCAAACGCGCACCATCCATGTGCAGATACATATTATAACTATGGAGTAAATCGGCTATTGCCCTGACCTCTTCAATCGTATATACCGTTCCTAATTCACTTGCCTGCGAAATATATACCGCTTTAGGTTGGGAATGATGACAAAAACCGAAACCATGCAAATGCGGCTTGAGCAGCTCCGGAGTCAATTTGCCATCCGGAGTGGCAATCGGTATTAAGGAACAACCGCTCATCCTTGCCGGAGCCCCGCATTCATCCACGTGGATATGTGCCGTTTCCGCGCACAAAATACTGTTGAACGGACGTGTTACGGCTTGCAAAGCCACCGAATTGGCTCCTGTGCCATTAAACACAAAGTAAAGGGAAGCCGATTCTCCGAACACTTCTTTCAACTTAGTTTCTGCCTGAACTGTCCACGGGTCGTCACCATAACCTACAGCATGGTTATCGTTTGCCCGGATTATAGCATCCAAAACCAAAGGATGAACACCCGAATTATTATCGCTCGCAAAACTTCTCATATTATGCTTCCATTTTTTGATGCAAAAGTACAAAGAAAGGCTACATCGTTATCTATCCTCAAAATATTTCCGGAAAAACAGAAGCTGATAGTCGATGGCATTCCGCCAATAGGCATTGTTATGCTCTCCCGGGCGCACAAAGAAGTCGTGATCAATACCTTGTTCCATCAATATCTCATGGAACTTGTTGTTCACCTCTAAGAAGAAATCACCATAGCCACAATCAATTATCAGCGCTAACTGCCCATTCTTCAACTCCGGAACCAAGTTAATCACCGTATGCGCATCCCATACTTCCGGATTCTCGTCCCGTTCGCCCAATTGTTTGTACATATCCCATTTTTTGGGGAAAGGGCGGATATCTAAGCCTCCACTCATACTTCCGGCCGCACCGAACACGTCCGAGTGGCGAATGGCATTCCACATCGCCCCGTGTCCACCCATACTCAATCCCGTAATCGCCCTGCCTTTCCGCATTTTGACAGTATGATAACGCGCATCAACAAAGCCTACCAGCTCCGAAGAGATGAAGGTCTCGTAGCGTACCTCCTTATTCAACGGACTATCCCAATACCAGCTGTTCTCGCCATCCGGACAAACAAGGATAAACCCCATTTCATCCGCTATACGGGGCAAGTCCGGTTTAATCTGCATCCACGTTTTATAATTCCCGCTAAAGCCATGAAGCAGATAAACCACGGGACACGCCTGCCGCCTGGCCACGTCGGGTACCACTACTAACACTTTGATTTCTTTCTGCATGCTCTCACTTTCTACCTGCAACGTGTCTATCGTCGCCCCGAAGACAAGGGACAACGCAAAGCAAAACATCCCGCATAAAATTAGTTTCCTCATATCTTTTAAAATTATTCCTCCCCTTGTATCGAAAACTTCTTAGGGCGCATTATGTTATTAATTCAGGACATGCAACGTATGACAAGCAACAAGAGCTGCCGTTTCCGTACGCAATCGGCTTCTACCCAACGATATCGCCTCGAAGCCATTTTCTTCTGCCCATCGTATCTCCTCCGGACTGAAATCACCTTCCGGGCCAATGAGGATAAGCGCATTCTCGTTCGCATGATACAGTTCCTTAATCAGTGGCTTCTCGCCTTTTTCGCAATGAGCAATGAATTTCCGGCCGTCGAAAGGCTGGTTTACAAAAGATTTAAAGTCGGTCATGCCATTCAGTTTCGGTAAGACTGCCTTTTGAGATTGCTTCATCGCACTGATCATAATCTTTTCCAAGCGTGAGGTCTTTATCTCTTTCCGCTCGGAGAAACGACAATTAAGACAAGTAATTTCATCAATACCGATTTCTGTAGCCTTTTCCGTGAACCATTCCATACGGTCTATGTTTTTGGTTGGAGCTACGGCGATGTGTACATAAAAAGGCCACGTTTTCCCGGCTTGCCATGAATCCAAAATTTCAACCGTGCAATGCTTCGGATGCGCCCTTGTTATCATCGCTTTATAAAAATGCCCTTCCCCATCGGTCAGCAATATTTCCGCACCTTCAACCAAACGAAGCACCCGAATGCAATGTCCTGACTCTTCTTCCGGAAGCTCTGGATTGACAGAAATATCTGGAGTATAAAATATTTGCATACTATTCGATTAAAAATTAATTACAGACTTTACCCCAAAATCATTCCTATAATGGTAGCGGAAAGAACGGAGACTAATGCACCGCCAACCATCGACTTCACGCCGATCCGAGATATTAAATCCTTTTTCTCCGAAGCCAATACACCTAATCCGCCCAGCAAGATACCAATAGAGGAGATATTAGCAAAACCGCACAACAAATAAGTAGACATGATTATCGACTTCTGTGAAAGAAATAATCCTGCATCTTTCCATTGTTGCATCTGGAAATAAGCCACAAACTCATTCAAGATAGTCTTTTGCCCTAACAAAGAACCAACCAACATAATATCACCGGAAGGTACGCCTATCAGCCACATGAAAGGCGACATAACCATTCCTAACATAAATTGGAAAGTCAAACCTTCTGCTTTTCCGTCCGTTAGTTGAACAATCCAATTATTCAAGCCAGTATAATGCCCTATGAGATTATTTGTAATATAATTTACCATTGCAACCAAAGAGATAAAAACCAAAAGCATCGCCGCAATGTTCGTCATCAACTTGATACCGGTAACAGTTCCTGAAGAGATTGCACCTAACACATTGCTATGACCTTCATCCCCCCATTCGGCAGTTGCCTCTCGGTTTATCAACTCGGTTTGCGGACAAAGCATTTTGGCTATTACAATCGAACCAGGCACGGCCATCACGGATGCCGAAAGCAAATGCGTAGCAAATAACTGTTGTGCCACCGGATCTGTCCCTCCTAACATCCCGACATAACTTCCCATTACCGAACCGGCGATCGTACCCATTCCGGAAACCATCACCAAAAATAACTCTGAACGATTCATTGTTGGCAAATAGTTCTTAATCAAAACCGGAGATTCCGTCATACCTAAGAATATATTTCCACAAGTAACCAATCCTTCTGTTCCTGAAATATTCATTGCTTTGCGCAATAGCCAAGACAACGCACCGACCACACGCTGAATAATTCCCCAATAATAAAATATGGATACTAAAGCCGAGAAGAATACGACAATTGGCAGAGAGTGGAGCAAGAAACTGAATCCTGCGGCTTTTGATGCATACGGACCTAAAAGGAACTCTAATCCAGCACTTGTAAAATCCATAATCTTAACAAAGATAATACCCAGAAACTTAAACAGATTGCCCACAATTGGTATATAAAGGATAGACAAAGCCAACACAATTTGTATTAGCAATCCTCCACCAACCAACTTCCAATCAATCCGTTTCCGATCATAACTCAACCAATAACAAATCACCAATACCGCCAAAATACCTAAGATGCCTCTTCCAAAAGACATAATGCCAAAACCCGTAGACTCAACCATAACCTAATTAATCTTTTTCTCTTCGGTTTAATTCATCTTTATAAATCTTCGCATGTTCATAATTCTCGACCTCGATAGCTTGCTGCAATCTTTTTCTTAAACTATCTAATGATAATGTAGCCAACCAGTTATTCAGCTTTTCTTCCGACCGAAACGAAGCTGGTGTTATCCGATTCGCCGAACAATCGGGGTCTGTATCATCATTTTCATCCGGATAAAGGTCATCCAACAAATAGCTTTCTTCAGTATCTGTTGCCATCTGGTTCGCATCGTCCATAAGTAATCCGCATTCTTTAACGATATCATCCGTAGTATAAATATCTGCTTGCAAGCGTAAAGCTATCGCTATGGCATCTGAGGTTCTACAATCAATGCGGACTTGACGCTCTCCGTCAAACAAAACCATCTCTGCATAAAATATACCGTCCAAAAACTTATAAATATAGACTTCCTGCAACAAAATGCCGAAAGAATGAGTGAACGTAGTAAACAAATCGTGAGTCAATGGCCGTGGTGGAACAATATGCTCTAATACTATCGCAATAGCTTGAGCTTCAATAGCACCAACTATTATCGGAATCCGATAAGAACCGTTTTCTTCCACAAGGATTAAAGCGTAAGCTCCAGTATGTACTTGGCTGGCTATCAATCCATAAACCTTCAGTTTTACTTTTTTTGCCATATTAACTCATTGATAATACAACAAAGGTAAAAAAATAAAAGAACAGCCATACATGAAATCTATTATTTTTTATTTATCTACCGCCCATGTTTTCATTTCATACATATCCAAATACTCCTCCCACTCAGGGTCAAGCTCGGTATAAATACTGATAGGAAACAACTCGTATGCACTTAAAACCTCGTTCAAACGTTCTCCAAATACGCGTATAGTGCGCGTATAAAACACCCATATTTTCTCGCCTCCACCAGTATAAATTCCGGTAAGAATAGCTAACTTATCCTTTTCCATCGCTTTTCGAAGCAACTCTTCAACCATTTCCATACGCTCAGCTTCTTCATTCGAAGGTAAATGTTGCACTTCCGGTTGGTACTTCCATGTAATTTCAACGCGTTCTTTCAGCTTGCCTGATTGGATAAACTCCGTCAACTCATCTCTTCCCTGAACGGTTATAAGTTCACCTTTTTCATTTTCCGACAAAGCAGTAAACCACTTATCACTTAACCTCATAAAAATTTCATTATTACAGATTGATAATTTTGGAAAGAATACCGGATACAAATTCTCCCGACATCTCTCCATTTTAACTTCAGGCAAAGATACTATTTTTATCGAAAAACCTTTTTAACTGATTCCAAATAACCTTATTTATAAAGCTTTTCTGGTATTAATCCTCTCGGCTCCACTCCTCTCTTCTTAGGCTATTCGGCATAGTTTACAATATTTCTCTAATTACCCTCCCCGTTTATTCACCTTAAACAGAAAAAACTAACTAACGTGAGTTCGATATAAGAAAGCAGATTACGGCAGGAGAACGGTTCCCTATTCATACCTTCGATGGAAATGCCGATTCCGGATGCTTTCTATGGCTTTTAAGGTAGCCTCTTTCTGCTTTTTATCGCATTCATTCTCTTCATAGCACATGAACTTATAACTTCATG
>CAZOKT010000079.1:0-9679 GCA_964580505.1 uncultured Parabacteroides sp.
CATACAAGGGACGTGAAAACGACCCATGCATGGGTTGCAAAACGAGTCATGCATGGATTAAAAAACGAGTCATGCATGGATTAAAAAATGAGTCATGCATGAGTTGAAAAATGAGTCATGCATGGGTCATGATGCCACATACCATAACCTGTGGCAGGTTGAAAGAGCCTTCCGTATCTCGAAATCGAAGATAGAGATATGTCCGATGTTCCACTTCACCTGACTGCGCATAGAGGCTCATGTTGGACGTGCCAGGACTATAGTGACAGATGACACAGCCCAAGAACAAGCATACCATCAATTGGATAATGCGCCTGAAACGGCATCAGCGCATCGCACCGCTATTCTTAGATGATTTTTTGGTGACACGTTGACGAACTCAGAAAAAAACCTTCGGCGAAATCTCTTCGACGAAGGCTCCTCGGTGTTAACCACATAAAAAAACATTACTAACAACTAATATAACGACGTATTATAATAATGTCATGTGTTTAGGTTCATCTTGGTAGAATGAACAATTATGATTCTTTTTGTATGTTTGATAATTGGCTATCTGTTTTGCTAACCCACGAGCTTACAGGCATCGAACTACGGCAGGTCTTCTGACTGACTCCCATACCAAAGCCTTCCCGGAAATTCCAGTGGCAAGAGTTTTTTCGGTATGTTAATAGAGCTTCACAGCAGCGGGACTGTTCGGGATTCTCACCCGATTCCCTTTTAATCCGGACGAAGAATATCATCTCAGAACCGTTTTCTTCCTGCAAAGATAAAAGTTTCTTTCAAATATTCATAGTTCTTCGTGTAATTTTTCATCTTCTTTCTTATTTTTATTCTTGCAAAATGGAATTCTTTTCCGAAAATATTACCTTTGCCTTGTTCTTGTAGATTTAGAATAGTATGAGAAAGATATTATTGTTTATCAGCTTGATGTTGGGGCTTTGGGCAGAGTGTCTCGCGCAAAGGAAGACCGAGCTCGTCTTAGGGGCGGAGCGAATGGATACTGTTAAGTCGTTGCTTGCGGGTAAGCAAGTAGGTTTGGTGGTAAACCAAACCTCGGTATTAGGTAATTCGACCCACCTCTTGGATGCACTGGTGGAAGGCGGAATAAAGGTAAAGCGCATCTTCGCTCCAGAGCATGGATTTAGGGGTACGATTGATGCAGGAGAAGAGGTGAAAGATAGCCGGGACGTGCGTACGGGTGTCCCGATTGTGTCCATCTACGGAAAGCATAAAGCGCCAACGGACAAGCAATTGGAAGATATCGATGTGGTAGTGTTCGATATACAAGATGTGGGTGCAAGGTTCTATACTTATATCAGCACGATGCATTATGTGATGGAGGTGTGTGCGAAGAACGGAAAAGAATTTGTGGTACTGGATAGGCCTAATCCTAATGATTTCGTGGACGGACCGGTGCGCAAGCCCGGGTTTCGCTCGTTTGTGGGTACCGACCCTATTCCACTCCTGCACGGACTTACGGTAGGTGAGCTGGCACGGATGATTAACGGGGAGGGATGGCTGAAGAGCGGAACGAACTCCTGTAAGCTGCATGTTGTGGAGATGTTGAACTGGAAGCACGGAGACCCTTATTGGCTTCCTGTGAAGCCTTCGCCCAATCTCCCGAATGACCAGGCCGTGCGGCTCTATCCCTCGCTATGCTTCTTTGAGGCCACTCCGTTCAGCATCGGTCGGGGCACGTATCATCCTTTCCAGATGATAGGCTATCCGGACGAAAAGTTTGGGGATTATACTTTCACGCCTGCTCCTTTGGAGGGTTTCGATATGAATCCTCAGCAAAAGAACAAGCGTTGCTATGGGGTGAATTTGCAAGAATATCCTTTCGAGGGCGGACTCACACTTCGCTTTGTGTTGGACTTCTATCGTAAATCGGGGGATGATGCCGATTTTTTCTTCTCGCGTGCGAATTGGTTCGACCTCCTTGCCGGTACAGATGAACTCCGTAAGCAAATCATAGCCGGACAGAGTGAAGAAGAGATACGTGCCTCATGGCAAGCTGATCTGGACAAATACAAAGCCTTACGCAAGAAGTATTTGATTTATGAAGAGAAAGGATATAAATAAAAGAATTTTGTAGTGTGATGAAAAACGTATCAGTGGTGATGTGCACTTATAATGGTGCGAAATATTTGAGAGAGCAATTAGACTCTATCGTCAATCAAACTTATCCGATATATGAACTGATTGTACAGGATGATTGTTCAACAGATGAAACCGTTTCTATACTGGAAGAATATTCGCGCAAGTATCCGTTTGTCCGTTATCAGGTAAATGAAAGAAATAAAGGATATAATTTGAATTTCTTTTTGGCGATAGCCTCCGCGAAAGGCGAATATATCGCTACTTCAGACCAAGACGACATATGGGTTGAAAATAAGATAGAGTTGCAAATTCGTTCTATAGGAGACGCTTGGCTCTCGGCTGGATTTACCAAACCTTTTGCGGAAGATTCATCTATAAAGATATATTTCAATGAGAAGAAGCCCAATTGTACGTTAGAACGGATGATGTATGTAGGTATGATGGCAGGGCATACTCTCCTTTTTAGAAAAGAGTTGATAGAGAAGATACCTGATTTAGATAAATGGGCACAAGCTTATACGTGGGATAAAACTATACAAATGGTGGCTGCAGCTTATGAAAAGGTGCAATTTTGTGATGCGATCTTAGTTCGTCAGCGCAGGCATCATGCCGCAGCGACTTATGGACCTGCTGAAAATTATAAGCGGAGCTTGGGAAATATCCTGAACTCGGTCAGACGGACTTGGGGATTATATCGGGAATTAAGACCCTTTATACGCGAATATTTCACGAAAACCTATGAGTTTATTTCTTCCATTCAGGCAAATACAGAGTCGAAAAAGAATGCGCAAAAGATGGCTTTCTGGCAAAGTCAAAGAGGTTTTTGGGCTTATTTGAAAGTGACTTGGCTTTGCATGAAACAACAGAATAAAATATTTTATTCTGTTGAAAACAACTTCGTGTTTTCAACATTGAGAGCTATATATTTCCCTATTTCGTGTAGTGATTATTTTCGTTATAAGTCAAAATTGTACGGTAAGTGAACATCAAAAATATTTATGCCTACGTTTTCCATGTTTATGCTTATATTTCTAGAAGAAGATAGGCATGAATTAAGGCAGGTCAGGATATGAAAATTTTGTTTTTAAATACCTCCGAAAGGAGAGGAGGGGCGGCCGTAGCTTCTCATCGGTTGATGCGCGCTTTGCAAAAGCAGGGCGTGGAGGCGAAAATGCTGGTGAGGGATAAGCAAACGGAGGATGATTCTGTGATTCCCGTAAGTTCTTCTGCATGGAGTAAACAAATGGATTTCATGCGTTTTGCATGGGAGAGGCTTGTGATATTCATATGCAATTGCTTTTCGAGAAAGAATCTTTTCCGAGTGTCTATAGCGAATACGGGCACGGATATCACATGCTTGTCTGAGTTCTGGGAGGCAGATGTGATTCATATACACTGGATTAATCAGGGTTTCCTCTCTCTATCGGGCATTCGGAAGATTATCGATTCGGGGAAACCTATCGTGTGGACATTGCACGACATGTGGCCTTGTACGGGGATATGCCATTATCCGGCAGATTGCTGGGCGTACCGAGACGATATGTGCTCGGGGTGTCCTATGCTTATGCATCTGGTATGGGACTTATCGCACCAAGTGTTCCGGGAAAAGGCACGCATGGCCTGGGAAAAAGTACATTTTGTAGGGTGCAGCCAATGGATAACCCGTTTGGGTAAAGCGAGCCGACTCTTGCAAAATGCGCATTTCCATTCCATTCCCAACCCGATAGACACTTCCATATTTCATCCGAGAGAAAAAGTAAAAGTACGTGAAATGCTGGGCTTGCCTCCCGATAAACGCCTTGTTCTTTTTGGAGCAGCACGGATGTCTGAGAAGCGGAAAGGAGCCTCTTACCTAATAGATGCATGTCGGATTTTAGCTTCGGATTCGTCTATCGAGCTGGTATTGATGGGTGATAGCGGAGAAGAGCTAAAAGATATGCTTCCGGTAAAGGCGTACACGTTGGGTTATTTGGCGGATGCGGAGCAGATAGCCAAGGCTTATTCGTGCGCGGATTTGTTCGTGATTCCCTCGTTGGAAGATAACCTCCCCAACACCCTGATGGAGGCGATGGCGTGCGGTACGCCTTGCGTGGGGTTCGATACGGGAGGCATCCCCGAGATGATAGATCATTTGGAGAATGGGTATGTGGCGAAATATCAAGATGCGGAGGATTTGGCACGAGGCATTCGTTGGGTGATAGATTATCCCGACAAGGTGTCTCTCACCTCAGCATGTGTGGAAAAAGTGAGGCGATGCTATGCGGAAGAGGTCGTATCCGGACAATATATCCGGCTTTATCAAGAGCTACTTGGGCACACGTAAAAAAATGTATCTTTGTCGAAAATGGAAAAGGAAAAGCAGATGGAGCACCCTGTCCCCCTTCTTGCCATCATCATCCCATGCTATAATGAAGAGCCGATATTGAAGGAGACGGCTTCGGTCTTATGGGAGGTGTTGTCGGAGCTTGTCAGGAAACGAAAAGCCTCCGAAGAGAGTTTCTTACTCTTTGTGAACGATGGGAGCACGGACGGTACGTGGCAAGTAATCAAGGCACTGCATGAGAAAAACAAGGCGATCAAAGGATTGAACCTTGCCTCAAATGGAGGGCAGCAAAACGCGCTCATGGCAGGACTTATGGTGGTACGCCGGAGGGTGGATGCCTGCATTTCGATTGATGCAGACCTGCAAGATGATGTGTCGGCCATAGAACGGATGGTAGACCAGTACCGGGAAGGAGTCGATCTTGTGTATGGCGTGAGACGCTCGCGCGAGGCGGATTCATTCTTCAAGCGGCATACGGCGGGCTTGTTCTATAGGTTTATGGGCTTGCTGGGAGTGAAAACGATAGGCAATCATGCGGATTTCCGGCTGATGAGCCAAAGAGCTATTGGGCAATTGAGCCTCTACAAGGAGCGGAATCTCTTCTTGAGGGGGATTGTTCCCTGTTTGGGTTATCCTGCCTCAGAGGTGTATTATGATAGGACGGAACGGAGCGGGGGAAACTCTAAGTATTCGTTGCATAAAATGTTCAATTTTGCAGTAGATGGCATCACTTCCTTCTCCGTGCGCCCTTTGCGGATGATTGCATCGCTGGGCTTCTTGTTCCTGCTATGCAGTTTGGTGGCGATAGGATATACCCTCTACGCGTGGTTCGGAGGGGAGACTGTGGCGGGATGGGCGTCCCTGATGATATCTGTCTGGTTTTTGGGAAGTCTGATATTGATTGCCATAGGCATAGTGGGAGAATATATCGGCAAGATTTATTTGGAAGTCAAGCATCGTCCGAGGTATTATGTTGATGAATTTTTAGATTGAAAGGTTGATATATGAGCACACCGGTGAAATTTTCGATTATAACCGTTACATATAATGCGTCCCGATGGCTGGAACGCACGATATTGAGCATTTTAGAGCAGAATTATCCTCAAATGGAATACATCATCATCGACGGGGGGTCTACGGATGGTACGGTAGATATCATCAAGCAATATGCTCCAGGCATCACCTATTGGGTGAGCGAGCCGGACAAAGGGATTTATGACGCGATGAACAAAGGGCTGCATCGGGCTACGGGAGACTATGTATGGTTCCTCAATGCGGGAGATGTCCTGCCCAATGCCAACACGCTCCAGCGTATTGGCATCCAAGTGGGGCGCAGGACTTGGCCGGACATTTTGTATGGTGAGACCTCGATTGTAAATGAGAAAGGAAGAGTATTGGGACTAAGGAGATTGAGGCCTCCTAAAAAGCTCGATTGGAAGAGTTTCAGGATGGGGATGCGTGTGTGCCATCAGTCCTTTATTCCGCGCCGAGAAATCGCTCCGGATTATGACCTGAGTTATAAATTAAGCTCTGATTTTGATTGGTGTATCCGGTGCATGAAGCGAGCTGGTTCCATCTTGAATACAGGAATGATTCTCTCGCATTATCTGGATGCGGGCATCAGTACGCGGATGAGGAAAGAATCCCTGAAGGAGCGGTATGAGATCATGTGCAAATATTATGGTACATTTGGTACGTGGATGAGGCACGTATGGTTTGCCATACGCTTCTTTTACGCTAAATGGGTAAAAGGAATGATTTGATGAGATAATAAAAAGAGAAAGAATATGCAAAGATTATTAAAGAAATGGATGAAACACATTGTGGCCGTTATGGTTCTCCTTGCAGCTACGGTGATTTATTTTTCCCCTTCAGTATTGGACGGAAAGGTATTGAGGCAAGGGGACGACATCAAAGCCACGGGCATGGGGAACAGCCAGATGGTACAGTATGAAGCATCGGCCGGGAAGGGAGAGTTTAGTGTTTGGTCGGATGCCATGTTCGGGGGGATGCCTTATGTGGCGGGATATGGGAATCCGGCTCCCGACCTGCCCCGTTATTCCGTTGTGGACAAACTCCTAAAGTCTGTGAGCTATAGTGATGCTTCGATGGTATTCGTGGGGCTGGTATGTTTCTATTTGCTGATGTGTGTGATGGGTGCGAACTGGTGGCTCGCATTGGCGGGAGCGTTCGGTTTCGCCCTGGCGTCTTATAACATCATCATCATCCTTGCGGGACATATCGTGAAGGCGTATGTGATAGCCTACATGCCCCTCACATTGGCGGGTATGGCGCTCTTGTTTAATAGAAAGCACTTCTGGGGGAGTATTCTTTTCCTCTTGGGCGTGGCGCTTTCGCTGGGGAATGGGCATATCCAGATTACGTATTATCTCGTGCTGCTCTGCCTTTTCATTTACATGGGATATCTGGTACAGATGGCACGTACGAAGCAATTTGCGGAGTTGGGCAAGGTCACGGGTATTATGCTGGCGTGTGTGGTGCTGGCCGTGATGCCGGGAGCTAAGAACCTCTATGCGCATTGGGATTTGGGGCAACATTCCACGCGTGGCGTTTCCGAGCTCACTCCCCAGCCCGATGCGGAAGGTAGGGTAGAGAAGCCTTCGGGCGGATTGGATAAGGATTATGCATTTGCATGGAGCTATGGCAAGAAGGAATTACTTACATTCCTCGTGCCCAATGTTTACGGTTCGGCCTCCGGTACACCTTTGGGTGCGGATTCGGAATTCTATAAAGAGGCGAAGAAGGCAGGCGTGAAGGTAGGGCAGAAGATATCCGCCCCGACATATTGGGGCGACAAAAGTTTCACTTCGGGGCCGGTGTACTTTGGGGCGGTGATATGTTTCCTCTTCGTGCTGGGTATGTTTGTGGTGCGCAATCCGATGAAATGGTGGCTTTTTGCCGGAGCTTTGTTCCTGACGCTCCTCGCGTTAGGGCGCAATTTGGATTGGTTTAATGACTTTATATTTCGTCACCTCCCGATGTACAACAAGTTTCGTACTGTAGAGATGGCATTGGTCATACCCGGCATGGTGGCTCCGCTTATCGGCATCTGGGGACTGAAGGAGATTACGGACGGAAAGGTGGATGCCCTCCGCTTCAGGCGTGGCCTTTACGTGGCGTTGGCCGTCACAGGAGGATTGTCGCTCATCATCTGGCTCGTGCCGAGTCTCCTTTTGGATTTCCGTTCGACGTATGATGCCTATTACCGGCTCCCCGAAGCACTCTATAATGCCCTCCTGACCGACCGTGCAGACATGGCTTCGTCTGACGGTTTGCGCTCTTTGCTTTTCGTCCTTGTAAGTGCGGCATCCCTTGCAGTTTATTGGAAAATGAAGGATACCCCCCGCGTCTCCGCTTGTTTGGGCATTGCCATTGTCCTCCTTGTGCTGGCCGATCTCTGGCAGGTAGACAAGCGTTTCCTGAGCCATGCGGACTTCGTGCCGAAGCGCGAGGTGCAGGACTATTACCGGGAGTCGGTGGCGGACAAGGAAATCCTGAAGGACAAATCCTCTTATCGGGTGCTTACGCTCAACGACCCCTTTCAAGACACCTCCGTGTCCTACTATCATCATTCTGTTGGAGGCTATCATGCTGCCAAGCTGGGACGTTATCAGGAGCTTATCGACCATCGCCTGCAGAAGGAGGTAAATGCCATCATTGGGCGGTTCGACGATGTCAAGAGTGCGGATGATTTCCTTCCGGTGTTTGAGGCATCGCCTTCGCTCAATATGCTCAACACGCGCTACATCATTTATAATCCCCAACAACCTCCGCTTGTGAACCCTTATGCCGACGGGAATGCGTGGTTCGTGAGCGAGGTGAGAATAGTACCCGATGCCGATGCAGAGATAGCTGCTCTCGATGAGATTGATCCCCGGCATACGGCGGTGGTAGATATGCGCTTTGCTGGGCAGCTGGAAGGCTTTGTAGCGCAAACCGACTCTGCAGCATCCATCCGCCTGGAGACATACCGACCGGAACGGCTGACCTATGCCACCGAGAGCCGGACGGAAGAGCTTGCGGTCTTTTCTGAGATTTACTACCAGCCAGGTTGGAAGGCTTATATCGACGGAGAGCCTGCCCCGCATATGCGTGCCAACTGGGTGCTCCGTGCGATGCGCATTCCCGCCGGGAAACATGAGGTGGTGTTCGAGTTCAAGCCACGTGGCTATATCATAGCTGCTCACGTCGAGGCATACAGCAGCTTCTTCATTCTTATTCTCCTCCTCGCGGCGGTGGGGTATGCAGTCTGGAAGGAATTGACAATTGACAATTGACAATTGTTTGGTAACGGGTACGAGGCGAACAAAAAGAACAAGTTCATGCCGTTTTACGACAGAATCATGCGGTGTAAACGTTATATAATCGAATGTATTACTGACATGCTCAAGAATACAACCGACGTATATTGCTTCTTTGGCAATAAGCCCGAAGTTTTGCAACACTATCGAAGTGTCAAGGCGATGGGTATTGTTCTAACATTATCTCGAATCTCACATTAAGATTAACCTATAAAAAGAAGAGACCGACAGCAAATTTTCTTTTGAGTCGGTCTCTTTCTTTTCTTGCTTTAACTATTGCATTCTGTTTTTAGGTCTCTACCTGTTTATTTTAAAGAAGCGTTGATAGCATCTGCGACTTTTTTCGCATTTGCATTTTCCGGGTTCAGGGCTAATGTCTTGTCCAAATATTCTTTGGCCTCTTTCCATAACTCATCGGCCTTTGCTTTCTCAACATTGTACTTGTCTGTCTCTGTCGTTCTCATCGGCTCTGCATTCTGTAGGATTTTAGCCCCTTGGTTATACAGCATAACGCCCAAACTGTATAATGCGCCTTCCTGATACTTTACATTCGAAGCGATTAAGACATTCTTGTACATAGCTTCAGCTTCGGCCAAATCACCTTTTTTCTGAGCTGCTTGCCCCTGCTTGATACAATAACTGTAAAGCAACTTCTCCAGATTTTCATTACCCGGCAATGCTTCCAATCCGGCTGTAACCGTAGATATAAACTCTTCGGTCTTATTCAGGTTACGATAAGCCATTGCTTCGCCTGTATAAGAATCGTCCAAGTTGTAGTTAAGTTTCACTGCCATATCGAAATACAAGGCTGCCTCTTCATACATTTTAGCCTGATTAGCGCTATATGCACAGTTGTAAATCCGAACGGTGTCTTTATAGTCGTTCAGTGCGCCCATAATAGGGGCTTGATAATAATCACACTGGCAAGTGATTA
>CAZOKT010000080.1:0-9621 GCA_964580505.1 uncultured Parabacteroides sp.
AACAATACAGACACCGAGCGGACGGTTAGTTTCAGTGTCCAAGGAAAAGTGTTTGCTCCATCTCTGAAAGCCCATTCAATCAATACATTTGTTTTTTAGTCCGAGGAGCTTCTTATTTGAAGAGGCAGGTCCTCTCGACCGTAAGAGGGAAGTCCTTTCGACCGTAAGGGACACCCTCTCTCGATCGTAAGGGGCAGTCTCTCTCGACCGAGAGAGGCACCCTATTCTTGCCGAACGGAGATTTATTTCGCTTATTAATGAAGTAGCCGCGTTTCAGGCTTGATTCTTTTTCCTTTTGGTTCGCAGGTAACTGATGCTCTCTTTAAACGTCTTCGAGCCGCTTAGTCGCATGATGAGGATATAGAGTGCGGCGGCGATTCCTATCTTTGCCATCAGGAGCAGGTAGATGTTGCTGATTTCTGCGGTGATATACCATGTCGCAGCCATCACGCCTGCTGCAATCCCTGCGTAGGGCAATGTGTCTTTCAAGACCTCTGTCAGTCGGAGGCCGATTTCACGGTGTACGAAATAATGCCATACGAATAACCAACTCAAGTTGGCACAGACGTAAGCTCCCGCCATTACATAGATGCCCAACGGGTGCAACAGCAGCATGAGTATCAGTTGCAAGACGCCGAGGCATACGGTATTATATAAATAGAGCGAGGAGTGTCCTCTGCTCATCAGGAGATTGGAGTACAGTTTGGCTATCGGGATAAACGCCCCGCCTATGGCTAAGATTTGCAGCAGATAGGCACTCTCTATCCACTTTGCAGTTATGGCGATGGTAATCAGCTCGGGGGCGACGAAGGATAGGCCGAACATCATCGGAAAAGTTATGAATGCCGTGAAGCGCAGCAGTTTCCGGAATGCGCGGACTTGTCGGGTGCGGTCGTCGGCGATTTCCGCCAATATCGGTTGCGCTACGTTGGCAATCATTCCGGAGATGAGCGAATACCCCATATAGTTCCACTTGTTGGCCTGATTGAATTGTCCGACTTCCCGTTCCGAATAGAAACGCCCCAAGATAATGGCGAACAGGTTATTATTGATATGCTCGAAGATATTGGTGCAAAGAATCTTGCTGCTGAAGCTGAACATCTCCCGAATCGGGCGGAAGTCTGGTCGGAGCGAGGGTCGCCACGGGCAGACTATCCAGAGGTAGACGGTAATCACGCTGACATAGAGCAGGCTCTGCGTCGCAAGTCCCCAGTAGGAGTATCCGTGATAAGCCATAGTGATGCCGACTGTCCCCGAAACAATAAGTCCCAAAATCGTCGCGATGGCTTTCTGCTTTACCATCAGTTGGCGGAAAATATAGGCCGTAGGGGCAGTCCCCAAGCTGGAGATGAAAAATCCCAAGAAGACATAGCGGGCGAGCGGAACCAGCTCCGGCTGCCGGTAGAATGCGGCTATCAGCGGGGCGCAAAAGAATAATATCCAATAGAGACAGAAGCTGACCAGCACGGAGAACCAGAACACCGCGTTGTAATCTTCGGAGCGTATCTCTTTCTTGTTTGCCAGCGCGGCGGTGAATCCGCTTTCCTGCAAAGCACTGGCGATGAGCGAGAATACCGTCAGCATCCCCACCATCCCGTAGTCTTCCGCCGTCAGAATCCTGCCGAGGCAGATTCCGATGAGAAGATTCAGCACCTGCATCGAACCGTTGTTGATAAACGCCCAGAACAGTCCGCGTGCCGTCTTTTGCTTCAGCGATTCTTCTGCCATGCGCCGTTACCTGCCTATGCAGTGATATTCGAATCCATACTCTTGCATCTCCTGCGGGTCGTAGATATTGCGACCGTCAATCACGAGGGGATGTGTCATCAGCTTCCTCACTGCTTGCCAGGAGGGCATCCGGAACACTTTCCACTCCGTGAACAGCAGCAGGGCGTCAGCATCCACCACCGTGTCATAGAGGTCTTTCCCGTATCGGATGGAATCCCCGATGCGGCGTTGGCATTCGGGCATGGAAATCGGGTCGTAGGCCGAGACTGTGCAACCGGCATCCAATAATTGGCGAATCACGACCAACGACGGCGCCTCGCGCATGTCGTCCGTTTCCGGCTTGAAGGCGAGTCCCCAGACGGCGATACGCTTGCCGGACAGCTCTTCACCGAAGTAATTTTGCAACTTGCGGAACAGGATTCCTTTCTGCTGTTCGTTCACCTCTTCCACTGCCTGAAGGATACGCATCGGGTAGCCGTGGTCTGCGGCGGTTTTCACCAGCGCCTTCACATCTTTCGGGAAGCAGGAACCTCCGTAGCCGCATCCGGCGTAAAGGAAGCGATTGCCGATGCGCGGGTCGGCGCCGATGCCCTTCCGCACCATGTTTACGTCTGCGCCGACAATCTCACACAGATTCGCGATGTCGTTTATGAAGCTGATGCGCGTAGCCAGCATGGCGTTTGCCGCATACTTTGTCATCTCGGCGGAGGGAACGTCCATGAAGATGACCCGGAAGTTATTCAGCAGGAACGGGCGGTACAGGCGGGTCATCAGCTCGCGGGCACGTTCAGACTCGATGCCGACCACAATCCTGTCCGGACTCAGGAAATCTTTCACCGCCGCACCCTCTTTGAGGAACTCCGGATTCGAGGCAACGTCAAAAGCGATGTCCACGCCGCGCTTGTCCAGCTCGGCCTGAATCGTCTCGCGCACCTTTCGGGCTGTTCCCACCGGAACGGTGCTTTTGGTGACAATCGTCAGGTATTTCTTCATGTGCCGACCCACTGTGCGTGCCACTTCGAGCACATACTTCAAATCCGCGCTCCCGTCCTCGTCGGGCGGAGTCCCCACCGCACTGAATACCACCTCCACGTCGTTCAGGCACTCGGCGAGGTCTGTCAGGAAATGCAGCCGCCCCGCCTTTTTGTTCCGGAGCACCATCTCCTCCAGTCCGGGTTCGTAGATGGGTAGAATACCCTTGTTCAGATTCTCTATTTTCTGTGCATCCACGTCCACGCAGTAAACTTCCGTCCCCATCTCGGCAAAACAAGTTCCGCTCACCAGACCCACGTATCCGGTTCCAACTATCGCTATTTTCATCGTAAATTCCTCTTATATATATGTGGGCAAAGATACAGATAAAATGGATTGCGGGCAAAGACCCGGTAAATGAAATAAATCCCGCAGGATTAGTCCCTTCGTGCGACACGAAGACGGAAATCCTGCGGGATTAGTCCCTTCAAGTGACACGAAGACAGGAATCCTGTAGGATTAGTCCCTTCAAGTGACACGAAGACAGGAATCCTGTAGGATTAGTCCCTTCAAGTGACACGAAGACGGAAATCCTGTGGGATTAGTCCCTTCAAGTGACACGAAGACAAGAATCCTGTGGGATTAGTCCCTTCGAGTGACACGAAAACAAAAATCCTGCCGGATTGACCCCTCCAACTGACACGAAGAGAGGAATCCCGCAGGATTTTTGCCTCCAAGCCGCACGAAGCGGGTCGGATATTCAGTAACGGTAATGTTCTGCCTTATACGGCCCTTCGACGGGAACCCCGATATAATCCGCCTGCTTTTGCGTCAGACGGGTCAGTTTCACGCCGATACGTTCCAGATGCAGGCGCGCCACCTCCTCGTCGAGACGCTTCGGAAGGCGATATACGCCGACGGCATACTCCCGCTGCCAAAGGTCGAGCTGGGCGAGCACCTGATTGGTGAACGAGTTGCTCATGACGAACGAAGCATGCCCCGTCGCGCAGCCGAGGTTCACCAAGCGTCCCTCTGCGAGCAAGAAAATGGAATGTCCGTCGGGGAAGGTGAATTTGTCCACCTGCGGCTTGATGTTGAGCCGGCGGATACCGGGATAATTCATCAGCTTGTCCACCTGAATCTCATTGTCGAAATGCCCGATGTTGCAGACAATCGCCTGGTCTTTCATCCGGAGCATGTGTTCTATCGTGATGATGTCGCAGTTGCCTGTCGTCGTCACGAAGATGTTCCCTTCGTTTACAGCCTCCTCCATCGTGGTGACTTCAAATCCTTCCATGGCAGCTTGCAGTGCGCAGATGGGGTCTATCTCCGTTACGATTACCCTCGCGCCGTAGCTCCGCATGGAGTGGGAGCAACCCTTGCCCACATCGCCATATCCGGCGACTACAACCACCTTGCCGGCAATCATCACGTCGGTAGCCCGCTTTATTCCGTCGGCCAACGACTCACGGCAGCCATAAAGATTATCAAACTTGGATTTCGTAACCGAATCGTTCACATTAATCGCCGGAATCAGCAGTTCTCCGCGCTCCATCATCTGATACAGGCGATGAACACCCGTAGTCGTCTCTTCAGACACGCCGCGCATTTCACTCACCGTGCGGTGCCACCGCTGCGGGTCTTCCTGAAGGATGCGGTTGAGGGTGGAGAGGATGCACTGCTCCTCATGATTATTCCCCGTGCGCTGAATGGTCGTCGGGTCTTCCTCTGCGCGGTATCCCATGTGAACCAACAGAGAAGCATCTCCGCCGTCATCAACAATCAGATGCGGCCCCTTTCCCTCCGGAAAACGGAGCGCCATCTCCGTGCACCACCAGTAATCTTCCAGCGATTCGCCTTTCCACGCAAAAACCGGCACGCCGTCTGCTGCGATGGCCGCCGCCGCATGGTCTTGCGTCGAAAAGATATTACAACTTGCCCAGCGCACGTCGGCTCCCAATTCCACCAGCGTCTCAATGAGGACGGCCGTCTGAATCGTCATGTGCAGCGAGCCGGTGATACGAGCCCCGCGGAGCGGCTTCTGCGGTCCGTATTTCCGACGGAGCGCCATCAGTCCGGGCATCTCATGCTCGGCAATCTCTATTTCTTTCCGGCCGAACTCCGCAAGTCCCATGTCTGCCACTTTATACGGCAGGTTTGTAGCTAATTGTTCTGACATATTGTATATAGACATTCTTATTTCTCCCGAATGAAGATGTTAATCGGCGTACCCGAGAAATTCCAATTCTCCCGTATCTTATTTTCCAAGAATCGCTTGTAAGGTTCTTTTATCCACTGCGGCAAATTGCAGAAAAAGGCGAACGACGGGATTGCTCCGGCCGGCAATTGAGTGATATATTTAATCTTGATGTATTTGCCTTTCCATGCAGGCGGCGGATAGTTTTCTATTATCGGAAGCATTACCTCATTCAGTTTGGCTGTAGAAACCCGTCTTTGGCGGTTCTCATAGACCTGTTGAGCCATTTCCAATACTTTAAAGATACGCTGTTTGGTTAATGCCGAGATGAATAGAATCGGGAAATCCGTAAAAGGCGCCAATCGCTCCCGAATCGCATTTGTGAACGTATTGATGACTTTCTGATTCTTGTCTTCCACCAAATCCCATTTATTTACACAGACAACCAGCCCTTTTCTATTCTTTTGTATGAGAGAGAATATATTTAAATCCTGACTCTCTATGCCGCGGGTGGCGTCGAGCATAAGCAGGCAAACATCCGAACTTTCTATCGCCCGAATGGAGCGAATCACGGAGTAGTATTCCAAATCTTCATTAACCTTCCCTTTCTTCCGGATTCCGGCAGTATCCACCAAATAAAAGTTCAGTCCGAATTTGTTGTACTTCGTATAAATGGAGTCGCGCGTTGTACCGGCAATGTCGGTAACGATATGCCGTTCTTCGCCTATAAAAGAATTGATGAGAGAAGATTTCCCCGCGTTAGGCCGGCCGACAATGGCAATGCGAGGTAACTTTTCTTCCGGCTCCATCGATTTGCTCTCCGGCATAATCTCCAGAATCTTGTCTAAAAGATCTCCGGTACAGGAACCATTGATTGCCGAGATGCAGATAGGGTCTCCTAATCCTAATGCGTAGAATTCGGCTGCCTGTATGTGCGATTCAAAGTCATCTGCTTTATTTGCAACTACCAGAATCGGTTTACGACTGCGGCGTAAGATATTCGCCACATCTAAGTCCAAATCTGTTAAGCCATTCCTGACATCTACCACCAGCAGGATAACATCCGCTTCTTCGATTGCTATCCTTACTTGTTTGTTAATTTCTTCTTCAAAAACATCTTCAGAGTTCACTACCCATCCGCCGGTATCTACCAGCGAGAACTCTTTCGCCAACCATTCAACCTTGCCATATTGGCGATCGCGTGTTGTTCCAGCTTCTTTGTTGACAATAGCCTGACGGCTTTGTGTCAATCGGTTGAATAGCGTGGATTTTCCTACGTTGGGTCTACCAACAATTGCAACAAGATTTCCCATTCTATTATATAGTTTATGAGTTTCTACTCTAAACGGTATCCGAAAGCCCGCAACATATTGTCTCGGTTCCGCCAATCTTTTTCTACTTTTACAAACATTTCAAGAAAGACCTTCTTTTCAAAGAAACGTTCGATATCTTTGCGAGCCATCGCACCGACTTTCTTTAGAGCTTGGCCTTTGTGTCCGATAATAATGCCTTTTTGTGATTCCCGCTCACAAATGATGACCGTCTTGATGTGTATCATTTCTTCTGTTTCTTTGAACATCTCTACTACAACTTCGACCGCATAAGGGATTTCTTTCTGGTAATAGAGCAGTATCTTCTCGCGAATGATTTCTGTTACGAAGAACCGTGCAGGTTTATCCGTCAGGGCATCTTTCTCGAAATAAGGTGGAGACTCAGGCATGAGTTCTTCCACTCGTTGTTTGACATAATCTACATTGAAATTATTGAGAGCGGAGATAGGGATGATCTCCGCTTGTGGAAGAATTTCCTTCCATTCCTGTACTAATGCCTCTAATCCTGCTTGATTTGTTTGGTCAATCTTGTTAATTAATAAAAGAATAGGGCATTTCCCCTTTTTGACTTCTTGTAAGAAGTTCTCATTTTTGTCAATAGTTTCAATGACATCCGTTACATAGAGAAGCACATCGGCATCGTCTAATGCAGATTCAGAAAAGTTAAGCATAGACTCTTGCAATTTATAGTTGGGACGCAAGACTCCGGGTGTATCTGAATAGACAATCTGCATATCTTCGGTATTGACAATCCCCATGATTCGATGACGTGTAGTCTGTGCTTTCGCTGTAATAATCGAAATGCGTTCTCCTACCAATCTATTCATCAATGTAGATTTGCCTACATTAGGATTCCCGACGATATTGACGAACCCCGATTTATGCTTCTTTTCCATCATAGCCCCATTTCAGGTAAACAGAACCCCACGTAAATCCGGCTCCAAATGCTGCAAGGATTAAATTGTCACCTTTTTTTAATTGCTTTTCCCATTCCCATAAACATAAAGGAATTGTGCCTGCACTGGTATTGCCATATTTTTGAATGTTCACCATGACTTTATCCATAGGGACACCTAATCGTTTGGCCGTAGCATCTATAATGCGCAGATTAGCCTGGTGGGGAACAATCCAAGTAATGTCTTCTTGTGTCAAATGGTTGCGTTCTGCTATTTCTGCAGCTACGTCAGCCATTGAAGTGACCGCATATTTGAACACCATCCTACCGTCTTGATAAACGAAATGTTCATGTTTATCTATTGTTTCGTGGGTCGATGGATAAGCTGAACCTCCGGCTTTCATAATAAGATGAGAGAATCCGATGCCGTCAGTGCGCAGGATTGTATCCATTACTCCTATATTTTCTGTTGTAGGTTCCAATAGGACAGCTCCGCAGCCATCTCCAAATAGAGGACAAGTCGTACGATCTTCATAATTGGTGATAGAAGTCATTTTATCTCCTGCAACGACTATTATTTTCTTGTATCGTCCTGTACGAATAAAGTTTGAACCTGTTTCTAATGCATATAAAAAACCGGCACATGCTCCTTGCATATCAAAAGTAAAAGCATTCTTACACCCTGTTTGATAAGCAATGATAGAAGCAGTCATTGGAAAGGAATAATCTGGGGTCGTAGAAGCAATGATAACGACTTCTATTTCTTCCGGATTGACTTTTGTCTTTTCCAGCAATTGTCGTACGGCTTGAATTCCCATATAGGAAGTTCCAAGTCCTTCCCCTTTCAATATTCTACGTTCCTTAATACCTACCCGCGTCATAATCCATTCGTCGGTCGTATCAACCATCTTACAAAGATCTTCATTTGTTAAGACATCTTCTGGAACATATCCGCCGATACCTGTGATTACTGCGTTGATCTTTTCCATTTGTAATAGAATTATAGATTAAAATAGCCCTAAAATTTCTTTTTTAGGGCTATTTCTTTCATTTGTTTAAGATAAATCTACACAGCAGCTTCTTTTACGATTGCTAACTTACCTCTGTAATAGCCACATTCGCCACAAACAGTGTGATAAATATGCCATGCACCGCAGTTCGGGCAAATAGCCATTGTTGGAACTACAGCCTTATCGTGAGTTCTTCTCTTGGCTGTTCTTGTCTTACCTTGTCTTCTTTTAGGATGTGCCATTTTAATTTATTATTTTAATTGTTATCATTCTCGACTAAATTCCTCAGAGCATTCCAACGTGGATCTATAGTTCGATTTGTATCCTGTGGCTTGTCCTCTTCCATGTCTGCTAAATCATCGTCATCATCCATGCTTCTTGCACGGTGCTTGTTTAGTTTTGCTGACATTTCTTCATTGCATTTTCCCGGAGCATGTACATGTTTCATGGGAATAGCCAACGCGATGAATTCATACAAAAGCCAAGCAATGTTTAGAATGCCTTCTTCTTCCGGAATGATTAGTATTTCATCGCTTTCTTCAGCATACTCTTTGCCGAATTTCACAATTAGGCGGTTGTCTGTATTGATGGGTTGTTCCATTTCGTCTAAACAACGGTCGCAAGGAATAAGAATGGTTCCTTCGCAATGGAAATTCATTTCAGACATCATAGATGTGCGCTTCACATCCACATGCACTGTTACTTCTCCTTTCTGCACTTGGTCTCCCTCGATATCTGCAAAGAACTTATTTCCCAATAGGTAGTTGAATTCATACACTCCAGGAGTGAGATCCTTCAAACCGATATTGTATAATTCAAATTTTTCCAAAGCCTATTCGTGTAAAAACTGTGCAAAGGTACGAAAAATCTTGACAGAAAAGCAATACGTGTATAGTTATTTTTTATTATAACCTACTTTTCTTTCTTCTGCTATTGATTTTAATGCATATAACGCTTTAGTTCAATACGGAATGTAATGCCTTTGCCGATCTCTGAATCCTTTACGAATATTTTTCCGCCATGGCAGGATTCGACGATACGTTTTACTAAAGAGAGACCTAACCCCCAGCCGCGTTTCCATATAGTCTAATGCGGAACGGATAGATTTGCAGATATCGATCGGTACGGGTTCAGGAGTGGCACCTATTTTTGAGAAGCGCTCAGCTATAACTTCCAGTCGTTTAACGTCCTTTCCATTTCGGTTAGTATAGTCGTATCTATATCTTTTAGTTTCAGATATTCTATCCGTGCTATCAATGAAGAGATGGGTGTGCCCAATTGGTGGGTGGTCTCTTTGGATAATCCGACCCACACTTTGTTTTGCTCAGCTTTTTTGTGCTTGCTAAAGCAATAATGGCTAATAATATGAATACCGTCATGATAGTTAGTTGCACATAGACATAAACTAAAAGCCGTTTCAGGTTGATGGAATCGTCATAATATAACGTGAGTTCGACATAAGATGTAATTTACTTCTCCGAGAGGTAG
>CAZOKT010000081.1:0-9417 GCA_964580505.1 uncultured Parabacteroides sp.
GAGTCATGCATGGGTCGCAAAAGCACCTATTGTTTCTTTGAAAAGCAACCCACCATTGACGTTCGTTTCAACTGACCTTGTTTTGATCTTATATCGAACTCACGTTAAAATAGTCATAAATGGAGGCATAAATAAAAAGAAATATAACTACAAACCGAGTCGAATCTCGGCAAGAATCCATATCTTTGTGCGCTGTTTATTGAGCAAACCCATTGGGATGGAAGAGAAAAATGACTTAGGCAGATTGCTAATATTACTATTCTTGACGTTAGTCTTCTGTTGTATATTATATTATGTTCCCGACCAAGTGGCGGGAATCCCGTTGAAGCGCGTCGATTTGTTTTCTGAATTGCGGGCAAAATCCGACGAAATCCCGCTTGATTCGCTGGCGCAAGTCTGGCTGAAGGAAGACACATTGGCGGTAGACTCTGCCGTACTTCAACAGCAGGCGGTGGAGAAAGTGGGAATGGATTCTGCCGTGCTTGCCTTGCGCGATTCGCTTTATAATTTGGTGTATGCCGTACCGGGAGCTGATACATCTGGTACACGCATTGAGGATTATTCCGTAGGACATATCGGGTTGCATCACTTCTATACCGCGTTGCGTAACCGGGAAACACTCGGTCGCCCGGTAAGGGTTGCATTCTTGGGTGATTCGTTTATCGAAGGAGATATATTGGTTGCTGACTTTCGCGTAGAGATGCAGCGGCGATTTGGTGGGAGAGGTGTGGGGTTTATTCCTATCATGTCGATAGCCAACCAATACAGGCCTACGGTAAAAACCTCAGCAAAAGGGTGGGAGACCTACTCGATACTGAAGCAAGACAGCCTGCCTTTTACACTCTCGTGCATGAGTTTCGAACCTACAGAGCCTGAGTCCACCGTTACATTTGAGGCAACTGACCGTTATCCGGAGCTGGACTCCGTGTCGTGTTTTAAGCTGCTGTATGAGAAGAACCAAATGACGCAGCTCACACTCGTGCTGAACGAAAGAGAAGACACCCTCGACATAGCACTTCCACCTACCGATACGTTGTGTCAATATGTCTACAAAGGGATGGTAGACCGTGCCTACCTCAGGTTCAGGAATACGGATGGATTTCGTGCATTAGGCGTGGTGATGGAGTCGGAGAGTGGTATCAGTGTGGACAACTATTCGCTGCGCGGTAACTCGGGAATGCTGTTGGAAAAACTGGATTCTGCCGAATGTCGTGTTCTGGATCGCTTGCATACCTATGACCTTATCGTGCTGCAATACGGTCTCAATATAGCAAATGATAGCATAATGCAGTACGGTTGGTATGGCAAACGTATGGAGCGTGCCATCCAACATATACGACGTTGTTTCCCGACCGCCGACATTCTCTTGATGGGTGTTTCCGACCGTAGTCGTCAAGAGAGCGGAACATTCCACACGATGCCGTCGGTGCTGGCACTGCTTCATGCACAACGTCAGACGGCAAAGCGCGCAGGCATCCTCTTCTGGAATACCTTCGGAGCGATGGGCGGTCAAGACAGTATGGTGAAATATGTAGCAAACAATTGGGCAAGCAAGGATTACACGCATTTGGGATTCAGCGGAGGAAAGGAGCTTGCTCGCATACTGACGGAGGCATTATTAACGGAAATGGAGTTTTATGAAGCAGCAGAGCAGCAATAAAATAATACGAATTTTTGGCATTGTCGCCGGCATTCTGTTGGTCTTTTCCGGTTATACTAAAACCCTATACACATACATCGGAAAGGATGTAACGGAGGTATCGGCTGACACTGTTAAGCTTCCTTTGGCACTGCCGGGGATGTTGGTAGACGGCCTTGATACACTGCTGCTGAATGCCGACTCGACTTTCTGTCCGCTCTCACGCTTCTTTGCCGGATTGGATAGCTTGCGAGGAGGGAAAGATACTGTCCTTACCGTTTTGCACCTGGGGGATTCGCACATACAAGCTGGTTATTATAGTGGTAAAACGATGCGACTTTTGCAACAAGAATTCGGCAATGCTGGGCGCGGTTTTATTGCCCCTTTGCAATTGAATCGCACGAATCAGCCTACCGATTACCTTATTCGTTCGTCTGTTCGTGATTGGATTGCCGGCAGAATCACGCAACGGAAAAAACATACTACAATTGGGATGGGAGGAATTGGTGTGCGGAGTAATTCGCCTTCCATTAATCTGAATGTAATCATCACGCCGAAGGATGGAGCTGATTATGCCTTTAACGAAGCTATACTCTATCGGAAAGAAGATGCCATGCCAATGTTACCGACGGACGAAAGTAAGCAGATTGCGACAGCATTCCTTGCAGATACTGCCTACGCCGGCGTTAGGGCGGATACGTTTCGTATCGAAGGGCTTACCGACACTTTGCTTTTGTATAGCACGCGACGTAAGCAAGGAACCGACCAGCTCTTACCTGCTTCGAGCTTCAATAATACTTACTATGGACTGAGCCTTCATAATGGCCGGCCTGGAATCTTGTATCATTCCGTCGGCGTGAATGGGGCGATGTATGTCAATTATACTGACTCGATCTATATAGCCCGCTTGGCATTGCTCCGTCCGCAGCTTGTCATTCTGTCGATGGGTACTAACGAAACTTTCGGTCGCTTTTTTAGTGGACTGCAATTTGGTGAGCAGGTTCGCGCCCTTATCCGCTTGATTCGCCGTGAAATGCCGCAAGCAGAAATATTACTGACAACTCCCCCTGAGTGCTACACTCGTACCTATGTACAGAAGAAGCGTGTATATGTGAGGAATGAAAATAGCGAAAAAGCGGCAGCAGCTCTCCGGCAGATAGCTAAAGAAGAGCGTGTGGCGTGTTGGGATTTGTTCACGGCGACCGGAGGAAAACTCTCTTGTCGCAAGTGGTTAGACCAACGACTGATGGTCAATGACCGCATTCACTTCACACAACGAGGTTACGAAGACCAAGGGATAATGCTGTATCGTTCTCTCATGAACGCTTACAACCAACATCTGAAGAGTACTTATCGTACAAATCAAACACAAGAAGAATAATTGTAATGAATACTATTTATATAGGAACAGAGACAACGAACGTATGGGAAGGACTTTCATTCGGCAATATAGGCAGTTTGTTGTCTTATCAAGCCGATGCACCGATGCTGTTCAGCAGTGGGTTGTTCTTTTTCCTTTTTTTTCTTTTTGCCATTATTTATTACGCTTTGCGTAAACATACGCTGGCGCGCATTATTTATGTAATTGCCTTTTCGCTCTATTTTTACTACAAGAGCAGCGGACTTTGGTTTGGATTGGTCATTTTCACTGCGACATGCGACTTTATTATTGCGCAGCTCATGGATTTGATGCAGGCAAGGAATCGTAGGAAGTGGCTGGTAGTTCTAAGTTTATGTATTAATCTTGGGATGCTGGGCTACTTTAAATACTTTAATTTCTTGCGTGACTTGGGTGCTGCATTTCTGCGGGAAGTGGGCAATCTATTCGGCTATCTGCCGTGGCAAAGTCTGCAAGTAGAGCGGCTGGATATCTTTCTTCCTGTTGGAATCTCCTTCTTCACGTTCCAAAGTATTAGTTACATTGTCGATGTATATCGCGGTAGGATTACGCCGCTTCGTCGTTGGATAGATTACCTATTCTATATATCTTTCTTCCCGCCTTTAGTTGCTGGACCGATTATTCGTGCGCACGATTTCATTCCTCAGATGTATCGAAACATTCGTGTCTCGCGTGCAGAATTTGGTGAAGGTCTTTACCTTATCCTCTGTGGACTGTTGAAAAAGTGTGTCATTTCAGACTACATCAGTTTAAATTTCGTTGACCGCGTATTCGACGCTCCGACGTTGTATACGGGTGTGGAAGCCTTGCTTTCCGTCTATGGGTATGCACTTCAGATCTATTGTGACTTTAGTGGTTATTCGGATATGGCTATCGGTATTGCGCTACTCTTGGGATTTCGCTTCAACATCAACTTCAACTCGCCGTACCAATCTGCTACGATTACGGAGTTTTGGCGCCGATGGCACATTTCTTTGTCAAGCTGGCTGAAGGACTATCTTTACATTTCATTGGGCGGAAACCGCCGAGGAAAGTTCCGAACTTACGTGAACCTCTTTCTGACCATGTTCTTAGGCGGCTTGTGGCATGGCGCATCTTTGCGCTTCATCCTTTGGGGAATGTTGCATGGAATGGCTTTAGCCATACACAAAGCGATGATGGCGGCTTTTCCGAACTTCAAGAAGACTGGGGCGGAAATGAGCGTAGGTCACAGGATAATCGGTACACTGCTTACTTTTCACCTCGTTTGTTTCGGATGGATTTTTTTTCGCGCCGAGTCGATGACAAAGGCATGGGAACTTATCAACCAGATTATCTCTAATTTTCATCCTGAGGTATTTACTCAGTTCATCAGCGGATACAAAACTGTATTCCTGCTGATGGTGATAGGATACGTTACGCACTTTGTACCGAAACGGATGGGAGAAAAGCTCCAAAATGTGGTTACCGCATCGCCGGCAGTTGTGCAGGCCGCGCTATTGGCGTTGGCAATCTTTATTGTCGTGCAGTTTAAGAGTGCAGGCGTTCAACCTTTTATTTATTTCCAATTCTAACGAAGAAATTGCGATGAAACAACGAACTTTGAAACCAATCATGTTTGTAGGAACCTGTTCGGATGCCGGGAAAAGCATCCTGAATACCGCATTCTGCCGCATCTTCCTGCAGGACGGTTACCGACCGGCTCCCTTCAAAGCCCAGAATATGTCGCTTAATTCCTATTCGACGCCGGAGGGAGGCGAGATGGGACGTGCCCAGGTAGTGCAGGCTGAGGCGTGCAGGATTCCGCCACATACCGATATGAATCCGGTGCTATTGAAACCAACTGGCGACAAAGGGTCGCAGGTGATTCTGAACGGACGTCCCATAGGCAATCTTTCGGCAAAGGCATACTTCGGAGAAAACGGGCAGAGAGAAGAACTGTTTGCTGAAGCGAAAGCTGCCTTTGACCGCTTGCGTTCTTACTATAATCCTGTGGTAATGGAAGGAGCAGGCAGTATCTCCGAACTTAATCTCCGCACACGCGACATCACTAACATGCGCATGGCGCAATATGCTGGTGCCGACACGTATTTGGTAGCCGACATAGATCGCGGAGGGGTGTTCGCTTCGGTTTATGGTTCTATTGCCTTGCTTTCGCCTGAAGAGAAGGCACTGATGAAAGGAATCATAGTTAACAAATTTCGCGGAGATGCCTCTCTTTTTGATGAAGGAAAACGAATCATTGAGGAGTTGACCGGCATTCCTGTAGTAGGAATTATACCTTATTATAATCATATCCGCATAGAAGAGGAAGATTCAGTCGTTTTAGAAGAGAAGAATCATACTTTCCAAAGCGGAAAAATCAACGTGGCGATAGTCCTGTTTAAGCGCATCTCCAATTTCACTGATTTCAATGTTCTGGAGATGGACTCGCGATTTAACGCCTATTATACGACGAATGTGTCGGAGATAGAAAAGGCGGATATTGTGATACTTCCGGGGTCAAAGAATACTATCGCCGACTTGCAAGCGATACGGGCTAACGGAGTTGCAGATGCAATCTTACGAGCCTACAAAACGGGGAAGAAGGTGATTGGAATATGTGGAGGTTACCAAATGATGGGTGCCCGATTAGAAGACCCCGACCATGTGGAGAGCAACCTGCCTGCTGTTGCGGGATTAGGCTTGTTGCCGCAACGGACTATTCTCGAATCGGAAAAGACCACGCTCCAAAGACATTTCGACTTTGTTGCCGGAAAGAGCCGGAATACGGGAGAATATCCCTGCAAAGGGTATGAAATCCATATGGGGCGTACCGAACGACAGAGTGCTATGATTCCCGAAAGCCCTGTGGCCATCTTGGAAAATGGTTGTTATGATGGCTATTATTTGAGTACACAATGTTGGGGAAGTTATCTGCATGGCATATTGGAGAATTCGGCAGTATTAGACGATTTGGCAAGCGGAATAAGCACGGAAGTTCGGCAGCCCGCCTCTTTCGACTATGCAGCATTCAAAGAAAAACAGTATGACTTGTTGGCTGATTTGGTGCGGAAACATATAGACCTGAGTTATATTTACTGTCAATTGGAAAGCAGGGAAGTGGTGCATCATAACGGAAAGTGAAACATTCCCCGCAAAATTTCTGTCTTAAAGTAGCTGAATAAGATAATTTTTTGTAACATTGCAATGTAATTAAAATAGATAAAAATACCGTGAACAGACGAAACTTTTTACAGAAAACAGCATTATCAGTTGTCGGTTTAGGACTTAATCCATTGATGGGCGCCCCTTACGCTTCGGTTTATGGCTTGACAGCACCCAGCAATAAAATAAAGGTGGCCTTGATAGGTTGTCGTAGTATGGGCTTTGGAAATTTGAGTACTTTCCTGCAATATCCCGAGGTGGAATGTGTCGCCCTTTGTGATGTAGATGACGAATGGCTGAATAAACGTGCTGCTGATGTCGAGAAGAGCACAGGGGTACGTGTGCCAAATCTCTATAAAGATTGGCGAAGGGTCATTGATAATAAAGACGTGGATGTGGTAATCATTGGTACGCCCGATCATTGGCATTGCCTTCCTACGGTTTATGCCTGTGAGGCAGGAAAGGACGTATATGTCGAGAAGCCGCTTTCGAATACGATAGAAGAGTGTGATTTGATGGTAAAGGCTGCACGAAAGTATAACCGAGTTGTTCAGGTGGGGCAATGGCAACGCAGCGATCCGCACTGGGATGAAGCGGCAACATTCCTGAAGGAAGGACGAATAGGCCGTATCCGCACGGTAAAAGTGTGGGCATATCAAGACAGTAAACCGACGTTGCCAGTGAAGCCGGATTGCGATCCTCCTGCGGGAGTCGACTATGATATGTGGTTGGGTCCAGCGCCGAAACGGGCGTTCAATCCTTACCGTTTTCATTATAACTTCCGGTTCTTTTGGGATTACGCAGGCGGGTTAATGTCTGATTGGGGCGTGCATCTGTTAGATTATGCTTTAGAAGGAATGAATGCAGGTTTGCCGTTGCGTGTTTATGGAAGCGGAGGAAAGCTCGCTTATCCCGACGATGCAATGGAAACGCCAGATACTTTGCTGGCAACTTACACGTATAAAGACTTTAATATTATATGGGATCATGCCTGTGGCATTAATCATGGTTTATATAACCGAAAGGAGGGTTTGGCTTTTTATGGTGAGAATGGAACGCTTGTGTTGGATCGTTCCGGCTGGGAAGTCATTCCGGTTGTAACAAACAATGCCGAACGCATGGAGGTAGTCCCGTTTAAGAAAGGTGAAGGAAAAGGACTGTATAACCATGTCGGTAATATGTTGACTTGTATCAAAGAGCGAAAGTTGCCGAATGCAGACGTAGGAATTGGTGCACGTGTAGCGAAGTTAGCGCATTTGGCTAATATCTCTTGCCGCATAGGCAGGGAAGTCCGTTGGGACGATGAGCAACATCTTTTTATCGGAGATGACGAGGCTACGGCATTATCTAAAGCTTATTATCGGTCCCCGTGGGTATTACCTAAATTATAATATAAAGAAAATGAATAATCAATATTGGCAAGAAGAGATAGAAACAATGGAACGTTGTCAACTGGAAGCTCTTCAGTTGGAGCGTTTGAAAGCAACAATCCGCCAAGCTGTTAGGTCTCCTTTCTACAAGGAAGTATTTGAAAAAAACGGACTTACGCCAGACTCTATCCAGACATTAAGCGATTTGCAGAAAATTCCTTTCACGACGAAAGGAGATTTGCGTGCACATTATCCCTTTGGTATGGCGGCAATTCCGCTGCAAAAATGTGTCCGAATCCACTCTTCGAGTGGAACAACCGGCAATCCGACCGTTGTGTTGCATTCAGCAAGAGACTTAGACCAATGGGCAAACCAAGTAGCGCGTTGTATGTATATGGTGGGACTGCGTGATACAGATGTGTTCCAGAATACTTCCGGCTATGGAATGTTTACCGGTGGATTGGGCTTCCAGTATGGCGCAGAACGTTTAGGTGCATTAACCGTTCCAGCTGCAGCGGGAAATACCAAGCGTCAGATTAAGTTCATAACCGATTTTGGAACGACGTGTTTGCATATAATTCCCAGCTATGCGACCCGTTTGGCTGAGGTGATGTATAAGATGGGAATCGACCCGCGCCGCGATACGAGATTGCATACGGTATGTATAGGAGCAGAGCCGCATTCGGAAGAACAGCGGCAACGTATCGAGGAATTGCTGGGTGTAAAAGCTTATAATTGTTTTGGTATGTCGGAAATGAATGGTCCGGGCGTTGCCTTTGAATGCAAAGAACAGAACGGATTGCATATATGGGAAGATAATGTAATAGCTGAAATCATTAACCCGGAAACACTGGAACCTGTTCCCGATGGTGAAGTTGGTGAGCTTGTATTGACAACAATCAATCGTGAAGCTATGCCGCTACTTCGCTATCGTACGCGAGATTTGACCTGTTTCTTGCCGGGCGATTGCCCTTGCGGAAGGACACATCATCGTTTAGCTCGCTTCAAAGGTCGTAGTGATGATATGATTATCTTAAAAGGTGTGAATATCTTCCCGATTCAGATAGAGACGATATTGATGAACTTCGAAGAGCTGGGGAATAATTACTTGATTACAATCGAGACAGTTGGTTATAATGACGAGATGACCATCGAAGTAGAATTAAGCGACCTCTTTACGGATGATTATAGTAAGCTGCAAAGCTTGGAAAAAGAAGTAACGCGACAATTGAAAGACGAATTGCTGTTGACTCCACGTCTCAGGTTAGTGGCAAAAGGTTCGTTGCCGAGTGCAGATGGAGGAAAGGCTGTCCGTGTAAAGGATTTGCGGAAGATATGTTAATCCTATAAAAGATATGAAGTATGACAGTTCATCAAATTTCTATTTTCTTGGAGAATAAATGCGGCAAGATGCCTCAGATATTGAATCTGCTTTCCGAATCAAATATTCGGATTATTGCCGCTACTGTGGCCGATACGTCGGAATATGGTATCTTACGTGTCATTGTAAATGACCCATTGCAGGCTTACCGCACTTTAAAAGAGAACAATGTAAGTGCAAACTTGACAGATGTGTTGGCTATTGTTACTGATTCTGATGCGTCGGGTTTCTCTCGTACATTACAGGCTTTTACGGAGGCTGGGTTGAATATTGAATATATGTATTGTTTCTCGATTAAGGATAAATCTATCTTGATTCTCCGCACGAATAATCGGAAAATTGCACTTGAGGTGATTCGTACTCACCAAATGAACTTCTTAACAGAGAATGATTTGAAGCAAATTGATGAGTAAGATTGAATTGACACGTTATTTGACAACCATGAATCGGTAGGATTGATGCCTATTAAATAAACGCGGGTTCGATATAAAGGAACAAGTAA
>CAZOKT010000082.1:0-9403 GCA_964580505.1 uncultured Parabacteroides sp.
GATTCTTCATTCTTGGTTTTTGCTATTCTTACTTCTTGAAATAACGGTTGTAAAGACCTTCGAAGCCTTTGCCATGACGAGCTTCATCTTTTGCCATTTCATGAACTGTATCATGGATGGCATCCAAATTCAATTGCTTAGCACGCGTAGCAATGCGTTTTTTATCTTCGCAAGCTCCAGCCTCAGCATTCATGCGCTTTTCCAAGTTAGTCTTTGTATCCCATACCACTTCTCCTAACAATTCGGCAAACTTAGCAGCATGTTCTGCCTCTTCCCAAGCATAACGCTTAAACGCATCGGCGACTTCTGGATAGCCTTCACGGTCGGCCTGACGGCTCATTGCCAAATACATTCCCACTTCCGTACATTCTCCTATGAAATGTGCGTTCAAGTCCTTAATCATTTCCTCATCACAACCCTTAGCTACACCAATAACGTGTTCGTCTGCAAACGTCAACGCACCGGTTGTTTCAATCAATTCTTTAAACTTACTCTTCGGCTGTTTACATTGAGGGCAAAAATCAGGAGCTTCATCACCTTCATGAACGTAACCACATACTGTGCAAATCCATTTCTTTTTCATATCACTAATTCTTTATTAAATGTAACACTATTGTTTGATTTTATTGCAAAATTAGTATTCCATTTTCAATCTGTCAAAAATGTGTTTATCGAATTACTTTATGCATTTATTGATAATATTTATCAGTGTAATTTGCTGATAGGCTCCCCAAAATTGCCTGTTTTTCCTTGTAAATAAATAATACTTTCCCTACTTTTGCGTCCTAATAAAAAAAGAAGATGAATAAGTACGAGCTTTGTTGTATTGGACATATCACACATGATAAGATAATAACACCTAAAAAAACGGCGCATATGCCGGGTGGTACTTCTTACTATTTCTCGCATGCTATACGGCATTTCGATGATATTGACTATGCTTTAATTACGGCATTAGGCGAAAAAGATATGTATGTCGTCGACGAAATGCGCCAATTGGGCATCAACGTAAAAGTCATGCCCAGCCGAGAGTCTGTTTATTTCGAGAATATATATGGAGAGAACCAAGATAACCGAACGCAACGGGTATTGGCAAAAGCTGATCCGTTCACTATTGATTACCTGCAAAACATTGAGGCCGATATCTTTCACTTGGGCAGCCTGCTGGCCGATGACTTCTCTTTGGAAGTAGTGAAATATCTCTCAAAGAAAGGGCGCATATCCATCGACTCACAAGGGTATTTGAGAGAGGTTCAAGACACACACGTATATGCCGTCGATTGGGAGCAGAAGCGAGACTTTCTGCAATACGTCTATTTCTTGAAAGCCAACGAACAGGAGACCTTGGCGCTTACCGGAACGAACGATGTGGTGAAAGCTGCTAAAGAGCTGCATAATTGGGGGGTGAAAGAGGTATTATTGACATTGGGCAGTAACGGTTCCGTTATTTATGACGGCAAAGACTTCCACTTGATACCTGCTTATATGCCAAAAGAAACCGTAGATGCTACCGGTTGTGGAGATACCTACATGGCCGGTTATCTTTATTGTCGTGCCAAACATAAGAGCATTGATGAAGCCGGGCGTTTCGCGGCAGCTATCTCTACACTGAAGATAGAAGCCATGGGCGCGTTTTCCGGTACAAAGGATGACATCGAACGTTGTATGCAGACCGCCCAACAAATTCTCCCACAGTTGGGGTAAAATAGAAAGATAAAAAAGGGGTTCTTTCTACAAAGTCCCCCTTTTTTTGAGTATGCATAATTGTTTCGTTACAACTGAATGGAAAGTGTGGCGTCTCTGTGATGCCGCTGCAAGGCAAAGGTAATAAGGTGCGAGACAAGCTCTTCTTTCTGAATTCCGCTATGCTCCCATAACTTCGGATACATACTGATAGCCGTGAAGCCTGGCAAAGTGTTGATTTCATTCAACACCAAGTGTCCCTCGTTGGAGAGCAGAAAGTCCACACGTGCCATACCTTCACAATGTATTACTTTGCAAGCACGTAAAGCATACTGACGAATACGCTCGAGCATTTCCGGATTAATATCTGCGGGTATTTGCAAATTTGCTCCAGTGGAACTTACATACTTAGCATCATAGGAATAGAAGTCTTTTGTGGCAACTATTTCTCCTACACTTGAAGCTTGCATATCTTCTATGTTGCCCAACACGGCACATTCCAATTCCTTTCCGATTACCCCTTCTTCCATCAGTACCTTATGGTCATACTTAAAGGCTTTGGTAAGAGCCGCTTTATAATCAGCTTCAGACAACACCCGACTAACGCCTACCGATGACCCTGCATTAGCCGGTTTTATGAAGAAAGGAGAGCCTAATGTTGCCACAGCTTCACTGTATGTAGGAATCGGTTTTTCATCCTGACCAGCTCTATATAATGTTAACCATTTAGCTACTGGTATATCCGCTGCAGCAAATAACCGCTTGGCTATATCTTTATCCATAGCAATAGCCGAACCTAATACATCAGGCCCCACATACGGTATGTTCATCGCCTTCAATAAACCCTGCAAGGTGCCATCCTCACCATAAGTACCATGTATAATGGGGAAAGCTACCTCGAAACTTGCAAGAATATCATTATTGGTTTTGCTAATAACCTCTACCATTTTCCCTGCCTGAGACAGGTACACTTTGTCGGCTCCGGCAAAGTAATTGTTGGTTGTCAAATTCACCTCAGCATTCTTATAGTGCCTGTTATAGAACCACTCGCCATGCTTATCTACCGCGAGAAGTATAGGCGCATATACCGCCTTATCCATCGAGTTGATAATATGAGTAGCGGAAACCAAAGACACTTCATACTCGGCAGATTTACCTCCAAAGATAACTGCAACATTCATATAATATCGTTTATTAATTATACATTGATGGGCACAAATATACGCAAAAGTAGAGTGGGTGTATAGATAGACAAAAGATATTTTTACAGTCAAAAGCAGGTTGAAGGATAAATTAACGTATAAATCCATATCTTTGTCCTACAATCTTATACTTATGAACAAGATACAGATACAGCCTTATGATACTCCATGTGGCAGACTCTTGTTAGGTTCCTATGAGGGACAACTCTGCTTATGCGATTGGGCTACGGACTATCCCCGCAGCATTGTACACAAGCGTATTTATAAGATGCTCCATGCAGAGTATGAAGTACGGCAGACTGCTGTAATCCGTGAGGCGACATACCAATTGGATGCTTACTTCCGTAAAGAGCGTACCGTTTTCGATGTACCTCTCCTTCGGATAGGAACTTCGTTCCAGCAAACAGTTTGGGAGCATTTATTGGCTATTCCTTATGGCGTAACCCTCTCGTATGCAGAACTTGCCCGTAGGGTACACAAGCCGAAGGCGATACGTGCCGTAGCCAATGCCAATCGGGCGAATGCCTTGTCTCTGTTCATACCCTGCCATCGCATTATCAGTAGTGATGGAACACTGAAGGGTTATGCCGGCGGATTGGATGCCAAACGTTTCTTGTTAGCATTAGAAGGGGTACGAGTGTAAAGCAGAGAGGCTCTTGCTATCAGTTCCAGAACAGCTTGCTATTGGGAAAACAAATCATTTCCCGTTAATGATTCGTTTTATGTCATTGAGTTTATTAAGTGCTTCAATAGGAGTAAGATTGTTAATGTCCAGATTCTTGATTTCGTCGCGTACCTGACTTAAAACAGGATCATCCAGTTGGAAAAAATTAAGTTGATAATTTCCTTCCTTCTCGCTACTCGATTTGCTTTTAGAAGCCGCAAGCGAGTTTTGTTGTTGCGCAATACCTTCCTCTTGCCGCTTTTCTGTTTCGAGTATCTTTAGGATTTCATTCGCCCGATTAATGACACTTTTTGGCATCCCCGCCATTTTTGCCACATGAATACCAAAGCTATGTTCGCTTCCTCCCGGTATCAATTTGCGCAGAAAAAGCACTTTGTTGCCGACCTCTTTTACTGATACATTGTAATTTTTAATGCGTGAGAAAGAATGTTCCATCTCATTCAGTTCATGATAATGTGTGGCAAACAACGTTTTGGCTTTCGTATGTGGATGCTCGTGGATATATTCTACAATCGCCCATGCTATCGAGATTCCATCGTAGGTACTTGTTCCTCGCCCTAATTCATCAAAAAGCACTAAGCTGTGTGAAGTCATATTGTTCAGAATATCTGCTGCCTCGTTCATTTCGACCATAAAAGTAGATTCTCCTACCGAGATATTGTCTGAAGCTCCGACACGAGTGAATATTTTGTCTACCATTCCGATGCGGGAACTCTCCGCAGGGACAAAACAACCAATCTGCGCCATAAGCGTAATCAATGCTGTCTGACGGAGCAACGCAGATTTGCCAGCCATATTAGGACCAGTAATGATAATGATTTGTTGCTTATCTTTATCCAAATAGACATCGTTCGCCACGTATGTATCGCCCAAGGGAAGTTGCTTTTCGATGACAGGATGCCGTCCTCCTTTTATATCAATTACATCTGATTCGTCCACTTGCGGACGAATATATTTGTTTTCTTCTGCTGTTTTAGCAAAAGAGAGAAGGCAATCTATGCGTCCAATAAGATTAGCATTACTTTGAATAGGAGCTACATAATCTGCCAAACTCAGCACCAATTCATTAAATAACCGTGCTTCTAAATTCAGGATTTTCTCTTCGGCGCCTAATATCTTTTCTTCGTATTCCTTTAATTCTTCCGTGATGTAACGTTCCGCACTGACCAATGTCTGTTTGCGCACCCATTCTGCCGGGACCTTATCTTTATGAGTATTTCGTACTTCAATATAATAACCGAATATATTGTTAAAGGCTATCTTGAGATTAGGAATACCGGTCTTTACACTTTCCCGCTGCTGGATTTTTAAAAGATAGTCTTTCCCGGAATAGGCTATCGAGCGGAGTTCATCCAATTCGGAATTGACTCCTTGCGCAATCACTCCGCCTTTGCTGATTAATGCCGGCGGGTCATTGTTGATTTCTTTTTCTATTCTTTCACGGATAAAAATACATGGATTGAGTTGCTCTCCTATATGGCGCAATGAAGGTTCATCACTCTCTTCGCAGGCTTTTTTTATAGGTTCGATAGACCTGAGTGCAACTTTTAACTGCACGACTTCGCGCGGGCTTACCCGTCCGACAGCTACTTTTGATATAATACGTTCTAAATCTCCAATCTGTTCCAGTTCTTCACTGAATAGTTGCCTTATTTCCGGATGTTTGAAAAAGTACTCCACGACGTTATGACGTTCCTCTATTGGCTTTAAATCCTTGAGAGGAAACAGAATCCAGCGGCGCAACATACGCGAACCCATAGGCGAAATGGTCTTATCGATAACATCCAATAGACTTTTCCCCTCTTCATTCATGGCGGATATAAGTTCAAGGTTGCGTACGGTGAACTTGTCCAAACGCACATAACGCTCCGCTTCAATGCGTGTCAATGCCGTAATATGTGAAATATGCGTATGTTGCGTTTGGTCTAAATAATAGAGAGTCGCACCCGACGCAACTATACCCAAGCGAAGATGTTGCACGCCGAACCCTTTCAGGTTGCGCGTTTCGAAGTGTCTCAGCAGCCGTTCATTGGCTGCATCGAAGGTAAAAACCCAATCGTCCATCCCATAGGTAAGGAAATGCTGACCGAAGGTCTCCTCGAAACGTTTCTTGCAATTCCGTTCGACGAGTACTTCTTTCGGAGCGAAACTGTTCAACAGTTTATCTATATAATTCGTTTCCCCTTCTGCCGTCAAGAACTCTCCTGTGGAAATATCCAGAAAGGCTATGCCGCAACGTTCTCTCTCGAAATGTATCGCCGCCAAGAAATTATTTTCCTTATGATTCAGTACATTGTCATTAAATGAGACTCCGGGTGTAATCAGTTCGGTTATGCCCCGTTTCACCAGTTTTTTAGTCAGCTTAGGGTCTTCCAGCTGCTCACATATCGCCACACGTCTGCCCGAGCGCACCAATTTCGGCAGGTAGGAATCGAGTGCATGGTACGGGAATCCTGCCATCTCTATATATCCTCCCGTCCCATTGCCTTTCCTCGTTAAAACCATCCCTAACAGTTCTGCACCGATAACGGCATCATTCCCATACATTTCATAAAAATCGCCCACACGAAAAAGCAACATCGCATCCGGGTGCTTTGCCTTCATGTCGAAATATTGCTTCATCAATGGTGTATCTATGATATTATTTGCCACACTTGTTTTCTTTTTGTTCTTCAAGCAAAAATAACATAAAATCGTAATATGTGGAAGCCGCTCCCTGTTTTTCCTCTTCCTACTCCTGACAACCGAACAGCCGTCTGCTATAAATCTGAATAGGGCAAGTCTTCATAATTTTGAAAGAGAAAGTCATTATAGGGGAAGCGTGTAATATGGATTTGTTTCACACGCTCATATAACAATGCCTTTAGTTCTTCTATGTTCGTACGTTCTTTGGCAGAGATAAAAATACAATTGTCTTGCAATTTCGCCATCCATGTACGCTTTAATTCCTCCAAATCTATATTTTCTCGCGTACGTGGTGTTAAATCATCTTCTTCTTTCGGCACAAAAGTGAACGCGTCTACCTTATTAAATACCATAATCATAGGCTTCTCTTGGTCATCTATTTCTGCCAATGTCTTATTTACGACTTCGATTTGTTCTTCAAATGCCGGATGCGAAATGTCTACGATATGCACCAACAAGTCTGCTTCACGCACTTCATCTAAGGTAGACTTAAAGGATTCGACTAATTCCGTAGGCAACTTGCGAATGAATCCGACGGTATCGGAGAGCAGAAACGGCAGATTATCAATAATTACCTTGCGCACCGTTGTGTCTAATGTGGCAAACAACTTGTTTTCGGCAAAAACATCGCTTTTACTCAGCAGATTCATCAAGGTAGATTTTCCCACATTCGTATAACCCACCAAAGCCACACGCACCATCTTCCCGCGATTCTTGCGCTGAACACTCTTTTGCTTGTCAATATCTTCCAGTTCCCGTTTCAGCCGAGAGATTTTATCCATGATTAACCGGCGGTCTGTTTCCAACTGTGTCTCTCCGGGACCGCGCAGACCCACACCCCCTCGTTGACGCTCCAAGTGTGTCCATAGACGAGTCAATCGAGGCAACATATATCTATATTGGGCTAATTCGACTTGAGTCTTTGCATGCGCTGTTTGTGCCCGACGAGCAAAAATATCCAAGATAAGATTCGTCCTATCCAATATCTTCACTTGCAATTCCTTTTCAATGTTTCGAAGTTGCTTGGCTGAAAGCTCGTCATCAAAGATTACAATGCCCACCTCATTTTCCTCTATATAAGCCTTTATTTCTTGCAGTTTCCCGGTACCGACAAACGTAACGGAGTTTGGGCGTTCCAGCTTTTGTGTAAAATATTTGACCGCATCCACACCTGCTGTATCTGCCAAGAAAGCCAATTCTTCCAAATATTCCTTGACCTTTTGCTCATTCTGTTGCGGTGTAATCAAGCCAACCAATACGGCTTTTTCGGATTGTGCTTCGCTGATAATAAATTCTTTCATGCCACAAAGATAATCATTTCAATTATTTTCTTTACTTTTACGCCCGAATTATAAACAACACAATTAAAATCATAGACTATGAAAAAAAGAAGGTCATTACAATTCGTTTTAATGACAGCCTTACTTTCAATGGCTCAGAGTCATGCACAATCCGAATGGACACATCCGGGAAGTTGGACGCAACTTGTCAGTAGTTCTAAAAATCCGACTCTTGAGAAAGACACCGTGGTTCTTCAGGATTTCGATGGTTCCAAGTATCAAGTCAATTATTCCGTAGAAGGGAAGTATGATTATTTCTATCCTAAAGAAGAGGGTATCTTCAATTCCTCCGACAGCAAAGCTATCCGTCTCTATCCGGGAAGTGTCTTGACGTTCGACGAATATGAGTTTGATGCTTACAACAGCGTCCAGTTAAATGTCCCTTATGCGATACAACATGTAAATAAAGGTGAGAATATCGTTTTCACCGTTCATAGAAGCGGAGATGACGATATTATCGATAACATAAACTGGCAGATTCCATCCGATGATTATTCTTTGGGATTTGCAGAAACAACCAGCATAAGCGGAAAAGACAAACATAGTTTCTGGACTGCGAAAAATTATCCCTACGACTTAACCATCCAAATTACAGAAAACGCCTCAACCCCTTCGGATGAAGGTTGTTATTGCCTCGATAGAGTCTATTTATCCGCGAAGAACATACCCACTTATTCCTTATTTAACGGACCGGGTATATGGCACCTGCATGAGCTATGGTCGCACAATTGCCCTACGAGAAACCGAAAGGCGCTGGTACAAGGTGAAGTAATATTAGACGAAAAGGCTATTTGCAAAGAGATTATCACTTGTAATGCCAATATCCAGCTGATTGATGAGGGATGTTTGCAAACCTCGCAGATGACGGTTATCTTGCCTTTTCCTGATAAAGGGAAATGGTATTTTGTTTCTTTCCCGTTTGATGTCTATCCCGAAAATGTGGATTCCAACTTTCAGTTAGGAGATGAAACCACGCAGACCACAGCACAAACCAACAATATTTTCTATGTACAAACATACGACGGCATTCGACGTTCTACACAGAATACGGCTTCCGGAAACTGGAAAGTCGTTTCGCAAGATGAAATAGATAATGACATTCCTTTATTCTACAAAGGGAAAGGATATTTGGTCGCTTTAGACGAAACGGCCGAAACCGATACGCTTTGTTTTGTTTCTCCGGCAAATGAAACTTTGGTATTGACTTCCTCCATGCAGATTCCTGTTCAAGCGGATGAGGCGCAGAAAGGCGATTCGGGCAATAATGGCTGGTATCTATGCGGAAATCCTTATCCCTCCTCACTCTCCTTGCGAGACATTCAGTCGAATTCGGCCTTAGATGGAAATATTTATTGCTATGAAGAGGGCGAATACAAGGCGTATCCCATCGGCAGCAACCACGTATTGGCTCCGTATGCGGCGTTCTTCGTTAAGGCAAAGCGCGACACGGAATTGCAAATCCAAAAGACGCTTTTGGAAGAAAGCAGCACTTTCCGCTCCGCATTGCAACGCTATTCGGGAGAGCACTCCGACCCGACCCTTACCGCTTTGGAAACGATTTCACCCAAAACGTATTACCAGATATACGACAAACAAATCCATTTCCGGAACCTTCCGCAAGCAGGCTCTTTATCTCTCTTCAATATGCAAGGGAAACTACTGGGAAAGGAAACGCTGCCTTCCGGCGACAGCCAATACACTCTTCCCACGCAATCAGGCGTTTATCTTCTACGGATTCAGGCAGGAGACTGGCAAGAGACACTGAAAATCAAAAATTAATGGTTGCACGTATGAAGCCCCAAGAAGTC
>CAZOKT010000083.1:0-9342 GCA_964580505.1 uncultured Parabacteroides sp.
CGTTTCATCCTACATCAAACGCCGTCTGATGTCCCATGCCTTATTTTATCATGCCAACGAACTTGTCGAATATCAAAGATTCCGTGTCTGTCGGGCCGCTGCACGCTTCCGGATGGAACTGCGAAGAGAAGAAAGGCTTTGTCTTATGCTTGATGCCTTCGTTGGTTCCGTCATTCATGTTGATGAACAAAGGCTCCCAGTCTGCGCCCAATGTATGGTTGTCTACAGCATAGCCATGATTCTGTGAAGTAATGAAACAGTGGTTTGTCCCGACCATCCGAACCGGCTGGTTATGGCTGCGGTGCCCGTACTTCAGCTTATAAATCGAGGCGCCTCCGGCCTTGGCAAGCAGCTGGTTACCCATGCAGATTCCGCATATCGGCTTGTCTCCCTGCAACGCCTTGCGGATATGTTGTACGGCCGTATCACACGTGTCCGGGTCACCGGGACCGTTACTCAGGAACAGCCCGTCGTAATCCAACGCGTTGAAATCATAATTCCACGGCACCCGTACTACCGTCACACCGCGTTTCAGCAGGCAACGGATTATATTGTGTTTCACACCGCAATCCAGCAAAACCACACGTTTCAGTTGAGGATTGACGGCAGACAACTGCGCATTAAGTTCCTCTACCGGCATATCTGCACCGAATACCTGACTTTCCGCAACGTCCGAGCCGCCATATACGATAATATCCTTACAGGATACTTTATCGACGTAATTCACCTCCTCATAATTATCTATGGTCAGTTGTCCGTCATCCATGTCCTCAAAAAGGATTTTCCCCATCATTACGCCGTGTTCACGCAGCTTCTTTGTCAATGCACGCGTGTCGATGCCATAAATTCCCGGAATGCCTTCTTGCTTCAACCAATCGCCCAAGCTGCACTCCGCATTCCAGTGGCAATACTCGAAGCTATAATCACTCACGATGATTGCTTCTGCATGGATGCGCTCACTCTCCATGAAGGTAGAGAGTCCGTCATTGCGGAAAGTACGCGGAGGAACGCCGTAATTACCCACCAGCGGATAGGTCAGAACCATTAATTGTCCGGCATACGAAGGGTCAGTCAAACTTTCCGGATAACCGGTCATCGCCGTATTAAAAACGACCTCACCGGCAATAGGCTTCTCACACCCGAACGAGAATCCCTTATATACCGTCCCGTCATCCAGAATTAAAGCAGCAGATTTGTCTTTTTGCATAAGAAATATTGTTTATTTAACTATCTTCTAAATACAAAATGCAAAGATACGGATTATATTTTTACCTGCCGCCTGACCTACACCCTTTTTTCATATCTTTAGGTATCTTTCTCCGGAGAGTTTGCATGGAGGCTTACTCTTTTGCTCTTTTATCGGGTAATCGTTACATTACGAAATTCTATTGGTCCGCCTTCGCTCTGCAAACCGATATGCCCTTCCTTCACCTGATTTGTCCCGATATTCTGAAATACGCCATTGACATAAACCGTAATGACGCCATCACGTACAAAGATATTCGCCTCATTCCATTCCCCTGCAGGATTCTCGGACGACGGCGCATTCTTCTTAATCACCGGGAAACCCGGACTAACCTCGCCGGGACGCTGGAAATTTTCCACCAAATCAGAACCGCCCAAAAGGATGAAATCCCCTGCATTTCCGGCTTGTAACTGGCATTCGATACCATTAGGGAACGGAGACGTCGTATCGGCTATCAAAAGAAAAATGCCGCTATTTGAGGCCTTTCCATCCGGCCATCGCCATTCGACATGCAATTTATAATTACCATATTTTTCCTTCGTATACATATAGCCAAACGGTTGTCCTTTGATGCGAATCAATCCGTCTTTTACAAAGAACACTTCCTCACCCGGAACAGAATTCTTATCTACTATGAAATTCCAATTAGATAAGTCTTTTCCATTAAACAATCTTTCTGTTTTCTGTGCCTGTAATGTAATGCCACATGAAGCAATCAACAATAAAGTGGCGAAAGTCAATAGTTTCTTTTTCATGATTATTATATTGTTAGTTAATCAGCAATCAATTTACGATAACGGACACGTTTAGGCTCTTCATAACCTAATTGCTTCCGTTTATATTCTTCGTATTCCGAATAGCTACCCTCATAAAATACTACGTTTGAATCTCCTTCGAATGAAAGGATATGCGTGCATATACGGTCGAGGAACCATCGGTCATGAGATATAACCACTGCACAACCGGCAAAACTTTCCAATCCTTCTTCTAAAGCACGCAGTGTATTGACATCAATATCATTAGTCGGCTCGTCAAGAAGCAGGACATTGGCTTCGGCTTTCAGAGTTAAAGCCAAATGCAAACGATTACGTTCACCTCCAGACAGAACACCGCAGAGTTTTTCTTGGTCGGCTCCTGTAAAATTGAACTTCGACAGATAAGCCCGGGCATTTATCTCTTTCCCTCCTACACGGATGAATTCATTTCCTCCGGATACCACTTGATAAACTGTCTTCTTGGGGTCAATGTCTTTATGTGTCTGGTCGGCATAGCCTATACGGACAGTTTCGCCCACTTCAAACGTCCCTTTGTCAATCTTTTCCATGCCCATAATCATCTTGAACAATGTTGTCTTACCTGCACCATTCGGACCGATTACTCCCACAATGCCATTCGGAGGAAGCATAAAATTCAAATCATCAAAGAGCAATTTATCACCAAAGGCTTTTGCCACGTGCTGTGCTTCAATAACCTTATTTCCCAAGCGAGGTCCATTCGGAATAAAGATTTCCAGTTTGGCCTCACGCTCCTTTTGGTCTTCATTCAATAACTTCTCATACGAATTCAAACGTGCTTTGCCTTTAGCCTGACGGGCTTTAGGTGCCATGTTAATCCATTCCAATTCACGTTCCAACGTCTTACGGCGTTTGCTGGCCTGCTTTTCTTCCTGAGCCATCCGCTTTGTTTTCTGTTCCAGCCAAGAAGAGTAATTCCCTTTCCATGGAATGCCTTCGCCACGGTCTAACTCTAATATCCAACCCGCTACATGGTCTAAGAAATAACGATCGTGCGTAATGCAAATCACCGTTCCCGCATACTGTCGGAGATGTTGCTCCAACCAATCAATCGATTCTGCGTCCAAATGGTTGGTCGGCTCATCCAATAGAAGCACATCCGGCTGTTGGAGTAACAATCGGCACAGAGCCACACGACGACGCTCGCCCCCTGAAAGCGTATCGACTATCTGGTCTTCAGGCGGACACCGAAGAGCATCCATCGCTCTTTCCAGTTTTGTATCGAGATTCCAAGCATCGGTGGCATCTATCTTATCCTGCAATTCTGCCTGACGGGCAATCAAGGCATCCATCTTATCCGGATTCTCCAGTACTTCTGGATCACCGAACCGTTCGTTTACCTCTTCGTATTCTTTCAGGATATTTACAATATCTTGCACACCTTCCTGCACAACCTCTTTCACGGTTTTCCCACTTTCCAGCTTGGGGTCTTGTTCCAGATAACCTACTGAATATCCCGGAGAGAAAACGACTTCGCCTTGATAATCTTTATCTATTCCTGCTATAATCTTCAGCAAAGTAGACTTGCCTGAACCATTCAAACCGATGATTCCGATTTTCGCACCATAGAAAAAAGAGAGGTATATATTCTTCAATACCTGTTTCTGAGGGGGAAAGGTCTTGCTCACCCCTACCATAGAAAATATAATCTTCTTATCGTCTGCCATAAATAATTTATTTGCACAAAGCTACATAAATTTTAAAACAAACAAAAGAACAGGAATGAAAAAACGCGCGCTCTTCTCACTATTTAATAAGGGAATAAATAAGGACATGAACTGGCATCGGCTTGCAGATACTACCTCCGGACTGCACAGGTTCAACCTCCGAGGCACTTAGGTCGCACCTCTGAGGCACTTTAGTTGTACCTTTGAGGCATTTAGGTCAGACGGTTCGCTCTGCTTATATCGAACTCGCGTTATTTAGGCACGTGGCGATACAATAGCAAACTCGGATGAATACGCAGGTAAATCCCCACAGATACGCTTGTACTTGAGGAACTTTTCAAGCATTCCCCTTCAGCCGTTATCTTGTCTGATTTCATGTGGAAATAAGCCTCGGCTTCTGCCCCAATAGAAAAGCCATGACCGAACGAATGAGAATACTCCATTCCTACAGTTGTCATTGAAGGCGTATCAAAGACCGTTCCTTCATCTTTGAAAGAGAGCGCACCAAAGAAAGGGCTTCCCAAGAGCGATACAAAATCTTTGCAACGCCAATAACCTGCCTTCAAACGGAAATCCTTCATGTCGGTATAAGCCCGAAAATAGAAGCCCGTACCTGAATCAAAAGGCCACAGTTTTCCGGCTTGCTGATAGGAAAGAGTAAAATCGGCCTCCATCCCTACCCGTTGTACTACCGGATGTTTTAAATTCCATACTCCGCCAACTCCTATCGCGGCATTCATCAAAGTCTGTACGGAATTGGTATAAACCGTATCAATTTCTCCTCCACGATGTTGTATTGTAGCCTGCAAAGGAGCATAGATATGAAACGGGGATTTCGGATCATTGAATTTAAAACACGAAGAGAGTCCCACGATGAAAGCCTCTTGGTGCGTATCTTCCCGAAAGATAAAACTCTGCCAATTCACCCACACATCCAAATCCATGAACGGAGCATTATAGAGGATTTGCAACCCAGCCTCTGGGTCAGTGGTTAAGTTCAATTCCGGATTATATAAAGGTTCTATCAATTGATGGTTTGCACCTCCATAAAGGTCTCCCAACACCACGCTAAACCTATCCGATAATGCGGCTTGCACCCGAAACCAAGGTAACGCATGGAAACCCTTTTGATACTGCTCCCCACTCCATAAAGGTATATCCTGATATGCATACGACGGATATTTATTTGCGCCCCAATACCTGAGTAAATGCGCACCCAACTCCAGTTTTATCTGCTTCAAAGGATAATAAACTAATTTAGGTTGAAGCCAAAAGCCAGGCAAGGTATAGCCTTTTTGCAAACCTCCCGAGAACTCATTGTCTTTGAAAAAACTAATATTATCCAATTCAAAAGAAAGCTCTCCTTGCCGCAACGTGTCTATCTGATGACTCGTTTGATAAAGCTTTGTATTCAATTGCGCGAATAAAGGGCATGAAAGCAACCACACACAAAAAAAAACACATAAACGTTGCATGACTTACCTTTATTTAAATTGAATCAAAAACAGTCCTATCAAAACAGACACTAACGTAGCTATCAAACCCGGCAACATAAAAGAGTGATTTAAAACATACTTACCTATGCGTGTCGTTCCAGTACGGTCAAAATTTATTGCAGCCACTACCGTTGGATAATTTGGTATGAAGAAATAACCATTTACCGCTGGGAAGAGCGCAATCAGCATATAAGGAGATATTCCGAGTGCAATACCTAAAGGCAAAAGCGCGCGTATTGTAGCTGCTTGGCTAAACAGTAAGATAGACATCACAAACAAAGCCAACCCGAATAACCAGGGCATCTGGGTTACAATATCCACAATACTACCTTTCAATACTTCCATATTCCCCGCAATAAAAGTATCTCCCATCCATGCAATACCGAATATAGCAACAACGGCTTGCATACCTGCAGAGAATACAGAACCTTGTGCGGCACGAATGCCATCCGTCTTAGTACATATCAAAATTAAAGCAGCTGCCGTTAACATCAATACCTCAATAATATGTGACATCTGCATACGCATGACGACATCTCCACTTTCCGTTGCAAAGACAGGTCGCAAAGATTCCACCGAACCAAACAAAACAATACCCAATGTAGCCATTAAGAAAATAGTTATCGCTAATGCAGCTTTCTTCGGATTAGCAACTTCTATCGTCTGATAATGTCCACTCCCCCCCCCTAATGCTATACGACGTTTATATTCAGGGTCATCCTCTAATTCTTTTCCAATCCGTAATGAATAAAATGCACCGACCAAAACGCCAATCAACGTGCAAGGGACAGAAATCATAAGAATATCCATTAGAGAAATTCCAAAGCCTGAGAGCATACTTAGTAATGCAACCGTAGCGGCAGATATAGGACTGGCCGTTATGGCTTGTTGGGAAGCAATGACTGAAATGGCCATAGGTCGTTCAGGACGAATCTTAGTCTCTTGTGCAACTTCAGCTATTACCGGCAGAACAGAATAGGCCACATGCCCAGTTCCTGCTACGAAAGTAAAGAAATAAGTAACCAATGGACTTAATAAAGTAATCTGTTGCGGATTCTTGCGGAGTAGTTTCTCTGCGCACTTTACCATCAAATCCAATCCTCCGGCAGCCTGCATACAACTTGCTGCAGCAATAACCGCAACTATCATCAACATGACATCAATAGGAGGTGCCGTAGGTTCCAATCCGAAAAAGAAAGTAAGAATGGCCAAACCCCATCCTCCCAACACACCCAGCCCAATACCTCCGATACGCGCACCAATAATGATAGCCAACAGAACAAATGCCAATTGCAACAACATAATTATACGATTCGTGTTTATTGATATGATTTATGTTTTGAAAATCCACAAAGATACATTATCTTTGTCAAGTAAACAAACCTGTTAATAGAAAAACGAATGAAAAGGAATTATTTACTTTCACTAATGGGTATTCTTGCTTTTTTCTCAAGTCTTTCCGCCCAAGTACGCAGTGAATTCTTGCTGGAAAATGGCTGGAAATTTACCCGTGAAGATGTATCTGAAGCTATCCAACCGGCATTCGACGATAGCCAATGGCAATCAGTAGTCGTCCCACATGATTGGGCTATCTACGGCCCCTTCAGCAGTCAGAATGACAAGCAGAATGTAGCGATTTCTCAAGATGGGCAAGAAGAAGCAATGGAACACGCAGGACGTACAGGAGGACTTCCTTTCGTTGGTGTAGGGTGGTATCGGAACACTTTCGAGATACCACAATTTAAGGTCGGCAAAAAGGCGTTTATCTTGTTTGATGGGGCAATGAGTCATGCGAATGTTTATATCAATGGCAAGAAAGTTGGTGAATGGCCATATGGATACAATTCTTTTTGGTTTGATATTACTTCCTATTTAAAAGAAGGAGAGATGAATACGATTGCAGTCCGATTAGAAAATTTGCCAGAATCGTCTCGATGGTATCCCGGAGCAGGCTTGTATCGGAATGTCCATGTGATTGTAACTGAAGATGCGTATGTACCTATTTGGGGAACTTATATCACTACACCTATTGTAAACGAACAATTTGCTCGCATCAAAGTGGAAACAACAGTCAATCTTCCAGAAAATGCGGCATCGAAAGATTACGCTATTAAGACTACTATCTGCACATTTAAGGGTGATAAGATTCAGGAAAAGATGATTCCGTTGACAGATATTATATATAATAATGGAGTAGCTGTACAGGAATTTATTGTTGAAAAGCCCGATCTTTGGTCTACGGATAATCCAGCGTTGTACAAAGCCGAAACGCAAATCTACCAAAATGAAGAAATTTTGAAAGATACATACACAACAACTTTCGGCATTCGTTCTATCGAAATCATTCCCGATAAAGGCTTCTTTTTAAATGGGGAAAAGACGATATTTAAAGGAGTATGCAACCATCATGATTTAGGTCCATTGGGAGCAGCAGTGAATGATGCTGCTATCCGTCGGCAAATTCGTATCTTAAAAGATATGGGTTGTAATGCTATCCGTACCTCACATAATATGCCGGCACCGGAGTTGGTTCACGCTTGCGATGAAATGGGTATGATGCTTATGGCTGAAAGTTTCGATGAATGGAATAAAGCAAAATGTGCCAATGGTTACAATCTTTTATTTGGCGAATGGGTAGAAAAGGACTTAATGAATCTTCTGCATAATTTCCGCAATAACCCAAGTATCGTGATGTGGTGTATTGGTAATGAAGTGCCTAACCAATGGGATGAAGCCGGTTGTAAGATTGCAAAGTTCTTACAAGATATTTGTCATCGCGAAGATCCGACACGCCCTGTTACGCAAGGCATGGATGCTCCAGATGCCGTAGTAAATAATAATTTTGCTGCAATCATGGACATTGCCGGATTTAACTATCGTCCTTTCCGTTATCAAGTGAATTACCAAAAACTTCCTCAACGTATCATATTAGGTAGCGAAACCGCTTCAACAGTTAGCTCACGTGGCATCTATAAATTCCCGGTAGAAAGAAAAGCCATGGCTGTATATGATGATCATCAAGCATCTTCGTATGATGTTGAGCATTGTGGATGGTCTAATCTTCCGGAAGATGACTTTATTCAGCATGAAGATCTACCTTATTGTATCGGTGAATTTGTATGGACGGGATTTGATTATTTAGGTGAACCGACACCTTATTATACCAATTGGCCGAGCCACAGTTCATTATTTGGTATTATTGACTTGGCTGGCATTCCGAAAGACCGTTATTATCTGTATCGTTCGCATTGGAATCCTGAAGAAGAGACACTGCATATCCTCCCGCATTGGAATTGGGAAGGACGCGAAGGTGAAACTACTCCAATTTTTGTTTATACCAATTATCCTTCAGCAGAGTTATTTATCAATGGAAAGAGTCAAGGTAAACGAATAAAAGATTTAAGTGTCCCGTTGGATAGCAGTTATACCGAAGCTGCTCAGAAAAGCTTTGAACGCCAAAAGCGTTACCGACTGATGTGGATGGATACTAAATATGAACCCGGTACAGTCAAAGTGGTTGCTTATGATAAGGATGGTAATGCCGTAGCTGAAAAAGAAATACATACAGCGGGCAAACCTTATCAAATCGTACTTACAGCAGATAGAAGTAACTTACAAGCTAATGGAAAAGACCTTTCATTCATCAACGTAAAGATAGTAGATGAGGATGGAAACTTCTGTCCAAATGAAACACGTCAGATTAAGTTCAAAGTGAAAGGAAAAGGGACATTCCGTGCAGCAGCCAATGGAAATCCTGCTAGCCTCGAATCCTTTCAAGAGCCACAGATGAAGTTATTTAGCGGACAACTAACAGCTATTGTACAATCTACCCATGAAGCTGGAGAAATCATATTCGAAGCTTCTGCTCCGGGAGTAAAATCTACTAAACTTATATTGACTGCCCAATAACAACAAACATATTATCATTTCAAGAAGGTGTTCCAAACTGAACGGAAGATGTAGATTAAAAGAACGGAGCCTTTGCGCCCTTACCTACAAAGGCTTATCCGACTATAAAACTCTAACGGATTGAACTTCTTAATCTATGCTGACCATAGACATTTTTATCGGGGAGGAAAATTGTAGATGTTCTACAAATCAGTGTGGAATAAATCCCCGATAAAAATGTGAGCAATGTG
>CAZOKT010000084.1:0-1281 GCA_964580505.1 uncultured Parabacteroides sp.
TGCTGCTGACATTCTTGGAGTGTTATACTTTTTAATGGCATAATTGTTCATTTATTTTGCTTTTCTTCTTGTTTTTATGGAACGCCCAGTTACTATAAGGTCATAAAATAGGTCGCAAAGATAGTAATATTTTCGGTTCAATAATAGAACTATTATTTTATAAAACCAACTGCATTGTTTGTAGTATGAATTCAGAAAAATAATCTGCCCGGAAGTAATGCTCTTTAATATAGCTATTCTTTCTTTTTTAGGTTTGCGGGTTTGTTTTTGATACATGCCTCCGAAAGAACGACGTACCAAGTATTCAGAAATTACATTATAAACTTTTATTAATGATTCATGCGGCATATCAAACTTGTTTTTCAGTTCATCCATTCGGGCTAAATAGGTTTGATAACAGGTATATTCAGATTCGAATGAGAATATGCGTTGCGATAAAGATGGTATGTTATTCCGAATATAATAGTTATAGTTCCGTCCTTCTATTGTTTGAATTGCACTACAGTGACAAAGGTAAGTCAACATAAACATGACATCTTCCGCATAATGAATGGATTCGATAAAGCGGATATGGTGCTGACGGATAATATCTGCGTTGTATAATTTGGCAAAAGGGAATCCGCATCTGTTTATGTTTAGGTCTTTGAATGCAAGATGAATATCCGTAGATTCATATAACCGGTTGGAAAAATCTTTAAAGAGGTATTTATTATTAGGCAAGATGGTGTTGTATCCTTGGATAATCAGAATATCGTTTTGTGTACCTATATGCTGAACGAGCGTGGAGAGATAATTTTCATTCACAGAGTCATCGGCATCTATAAAGCAAATCCATTCGCCTTGCGCATATTTAAGGCCTGTATTCCGTGCGGAACTAACCCCGTTATTCTGCTTATGTAGGACATGAAATCGGTTGTCCTTGGTAGCAAATAAGTCACAGATTGCTCCGGATTGGTCTGTACTTCCATCATCGATGAGCCATACTTCATAATCTGTAAATGTCTGATTCTGTATGCTTTCTAAGCACTTGTGCAGAAACAAACCTGCATTGTAGATGGGTATGATTATAGATATCTTTTTCATTTCTTCATTGTCTGATTTTTTAATTGTTTTATTCGCTTTGCAAAGAAACAAAAAAATCTGAGAACAGTGCGTCTCCTATCAGGTTTTGCAGTTTGTGTGTGATTCGTCAGGGTCTTAGATGCTATCTTGAAGAAGTACGAAACCTTTACCCTATCGTTCTCTCTGAGACGGGACGAAACAGGGGGTAAATAAGGAGAT
>CAZOKT010000084.1:1381-9297 GCA_964580505.1 uncultured Parabacteroides sp.
ATAGACAGAACGAAGCGACTCGTCATCTGTCAAAATATCATCGGCATAACCACGTTTTGCCTTAGAAAGACAGGACTATATTTCGTTTTTTTGTCGTATCTTTGTGACTTGAACCAAGTAACAAGAATTTGATTTCACATCTTTGATTTTGTGCGTTGGTAAACCCTTTTGTCAATAAATGAAAGAGAAAATGAAAATCGGAATACTCACTCTCCCTCTCCATACCAATTACGGTGGAATATTGCAGGTATACGCTTTGCAGACCGTCCTCGAACGAATGGGGCATGAAGTCTGTTTAATTGAAAAGAAACGTAAACCAGCACAATTGCCATTAAGGAAAGCTCCTTTGGCGTATGGAAAACGTATCGTTATGAACCTGATGGGACACCCTCTCCCTATATTCTATGAACAGAAAATAAATCGTGAGAAGCCGATTGTACAGCGGAATATAGATGGATTCATTTGTAAATATATCAAACGGAGAATTATCAATGATTTTCCGGAAATCAAGGAAACGGATTTTGATGTGATCATTGTAGGTAGTGATCAGATCTGGCGACCTAAATATTCCAAATATTTTAAAGATAAGATAGAACGTGCTTACCTTGATTTTTCAAACGAGTGGAATATCAAGCGTATTGCTTATGCTGCTTCTTTTGGTACGGACAAATGGGAATATACGCCTAAACAGACACGACGATGTGGAGAATTATTAAAACATTTCGATGCCGTATCAGTAAGGGAAGCTTCTGCAGTGGATTTGTGTTATGCACATTTCGGAGTAGAAGCTCAACACGTTCTTGATCCGACCCTGCTTTTGGCAAAAGAAGATTATATTCAATTGTTTGAGAATGCGAATACACCCAAAAGTAAAGGTACCCTATTGAATTATATATTGGATGAAACTCCTGAAAAGACAGCTTTGATTAATAAGATAGCAAAAGAAAAGAATTTGGTACCTTTTAGGGTAAATGCAAAAAAGGATATTAACCTTCCCGTAAGAGAGAGAATAGCTCCCTCCATAGAGCAATGGTTACGTGGTTTTTATGATGCTGAGTTTGTGGTGACGGATTCATTTCATGCTTGTGTGTTTTCCATTCTTTTTAATAAGCCGTTTTTATCTATGGGGAATACAGATAGGGGAATGTCACGTTTTACATCATTATTATCAACATTCGGATTGGAACAACGAATGATGACATGCCCTACTGGAGATATTTCTGAAATAAAAATGGACTGGGATGTTATAAATTCAATATTAAAATCGAGTGTTCAATACTCAAATAAGTTTCTGAGTATGCATCTTAACTCTTAGAATCATCTGACGAATATTGCATGCGAGCTTTTTAGTCATCATCAAATTCATACATATCCGAAGGAATTGTACGCTTCAATGCGACTAACGAAACATCTTTTCCTACACGGATACCTTCGTCGAACAATCGGATATCTATTGTTTTGTAGGCTAACTCAGGATGATTGTTATCACGACTCAAATGGCACAACCAGATATTCTTTAGCTTTGGAGTATAGTGCGTTGCCAAAAATTCGGCTGCCTCTTTATTGCTCAGGTGGCCAGTTGGACTGGCTACGCGTTCTTTCAGGAATTGCGGATAGTTCCCGAATTGGAGCATTTCTTCATCATAGTTGGCCTCTAATACCAAGTGATTCGCTTTGCAAATATATTTCCCGACCGTTTCTGTAATATGTCCCACGTCTGTTGCTATCGTAAATTTATGTCGGCCGAATTCGATATAATAGCCGACACTATCTGTACTGTCGTGAGGAACTTTGAATGCCATTATTGTAAAGTCTTTGATTTGAAATGGCGTCTCTTTCTGGATGATATGCTTTGAAGCAATAAGTGTCTCTTCTACATAACGGCTCTTGGCAATTCCACGATGCACACCTTCTGTAGAATATATGGGAATATTCAGTTTTTCACCCAAATAACCTACCGTTTTTATATGGTCTGCATGGTCATGCGTTACTAATACTGCCATAATCTGTGATAAATCAATATCCCTATCCTTCAATACTTTCTTAATCGTACGGATACTGATTCCGGCATCAATCAGCAATCCGTACTCCGCTGTGCCCAAATAGTAACAATTGCCACTACTTCCACTTGCCAAGCTAAAAAATGTCCATTTCATATATCGTTTACTTTTTATCTGCTTTTATGTCCGCACAAGAGCCCCCGTGTGTTTTTTCACTTCAACAACACCTTTCCGTTCGAAAATGTTCAATAACTTTCTATAACCATCGGTGATATGGCACAAAGATAGAGTATATTTCCCTATTTATGGAAAACACGTGAAGAATATAACGTCTTTTTGCACAGATAGATGTTCTTCAGAGAAAGAGCCGCAGAACAAAAGAGAAAGAAAAAATATTAACGAGAGTTCGATGTAAACAGGGCGAACCGTCTGACCTAAGTGCCTTAAAGGTATAACCTAAATGCCTCTGAGGTGCAACCTAAGTGCCTCTGAGGTTAAACCTATGTAGTCCGGAGGTAGTATCCACAAGCCGATGCCGGTTCATGTCCTTACTTATTCCTTTATATCGAACTCTCGTTGTCTTACTTCATTTTGCCGGCGGTCTGCCTCTCTGAGAGAATAACTCAATAAAACTGAAACGGATTGCAATAGCAAATATCGTTAACTTTGAAGACGTTATTTTTATAAATTTTACTCTTGTATGAAAATATGTCGTGAAAAAATATTGCGTATTTTAAAATTACACATATATTTGCAAAATAATTAGCAGATGTAGTTTCTTATTGTGTAATTCCATAGGTCGTACTATGGAGTTCACTGATAAATTAAAACAATTAAAAAACAGTATTATGTATCCAAATGAAACAACAAAAAAAGGCAGATACGTACTTTTGGTTGCCTTTTTGTGCTGCGGATACCCTACTTTGGCTACGGTTGGGGCAGCAGATGCGTATTCTATTCCTCATGTAGTTCAGCAGAACAGCCTCATCAAAGGAGTTGTGTTGGACCACAAGACCGGCGAACCGGTTATTGGTGCAAATGTGGTAGTAAAAGGGACTACCAATGGTACAATCACCGATATGGATGGTAAGTATGAACTCAGTGCTCCGGTTGGAGCTGTGCTGCAAATTTCTTATATTGGTTTTCAGACAGTAGAAATCGCAGCCTCTGCCGGTGAACAAATTATCCAATTGAAGGAAGATTCTGAGACTTTGGACGAATTGGTGGTTGTAGGTTACGGTGTACAAAAGAAAGAAAGTTTGACCGGAGCATTACAAACCTTGAAAGAAGAGAAACTAACTGACATAACAACGGCAAATGTTGAAAATATGCTGAATGGTAAAGTGTCAGGAGTATATGTGGCTCCGGGTTCGGGTCAGCCAGGTTCGAGTGGTGCCGTGGTGGTGCGTGGTAAAGCAACATTAAGCGGTTCAACATCTCCGTTATGGGTTATTGATGGTGTGACAGTTGGAACGAGTGCAGGCGCATTGAATCCTTCCGATATTGAAACAATGACTATTTTAAAAGATGCTGCTTCTACTGCGATTTATGGTTCGGAAGGCGCCAATGGAGTAATCTTAGTAACTACCAAGCAAGGGAAAGCAGGAGAAATGCATATTAGTGCATCGGCCAAGCTGGGTATTAGCAGATTGAATAATGGTAATTTGGAAGTAATGGATGGAGCAGAACTTTACGATTATTATGCATCCATGCAAAATGCAAGCCAAATTAATTTCCCACGTTGGAATTCGGAACTGCGTAATAGTAATTTCGACTGGTGGAACTTGGCTACACAATCCGGCTTTACGCAAGATTACAATATCTCTTTGTCTGGAGGTAGTGAAAAATATAACTCTTATTTTTCATTTGGATATTATGATGAGGAGGGTGCTGTAAAAGGATACGATTACAATCGTTACACTTTCCGTTATCGTTCTACTTATAAACCATACAAATGGTTAACGGTACGTCCATCTGTGTCCGGAGCTATGATTGACATAGATGATGCTCAATACGATGTTACTTCCATGTATTCTATGTTACCGTGGGATAGTCCTTATGACGAGAATGGGGAATTGGTTTCGCATAATTATTCCGGTTGGGTGAACAACTCTGCAACTAACTATCTGTTGGATTTGTCATATGGTAATCATACGGACTATAAGACATATGAATTTATGGGAAACTTTGATTTTGACATCCAATTTACGGACTGGTTAACCCTTCATTCTTTGAATAGTTATAGATATCGAGGTTATTATTATCATTCTTATACAGACCCTCGTAGTAATAGTGGTTCAGGTGTTAATGGGCGCATTGAGGAATACCAAAGCAATGTAAGCCGTATGGTGATAAATCCATATCTGACTTTCAATAAAACATTTGACAAGCATTCTGTAAATGCTGTGTTGGGGTATGAATATAAGACTTATACCGCGAAAACAATCGAATCTATTGGTACAGGTTTTGCTCCGGGATTTGAGGTATTGGATGTGACCGCTATACCGGAAGCAGTGGGAGGCAGTTTGAATGAAGAAGCTATGCAATCTTTTTTCTTCCGTGCCAACTATGGGTATGACAACCGTTATGTGGCTGAAGTTTCCTTCCGCCGTGATGGTGCTTCTAACTTTGGTGCAGATGCTCGTTATGGTAATTTCTATTCCGTTAGTGCGGGTTGGAATATTAATCAAGAACAATGGTTTGAAGCGGATTGGGTAGATGCATTAAAATTGCGTGTTTCGTATGGTACGATGGGTAATCGTCCGAGTGATTTTTATCCGCAATATGATTTGTATTCTGTTTCGGCTAGTTACAATGGAATACCGGCTATTCTTATCAGCCAGGTGGGAAATTCTGAGTTGACGTGGGAGAAAACAGCTACATTGGGCATAGGGGTAGATGCAGGTTTCTTCAATAATCGATTGTATATGACTTTTGATTATTATAATAAATATACAACCGATGTATTATACCAAGTTCCGGTTTCGGGATTGACAGGTGTAACTTCTCGTTGGCAGAATGTAGGCGAAGTTAGTAACCGAGGCGTTGAATTAACGATTGGTGGTGATATCATTCGTACAAAAGATTGGACTTGGAATATTGAGGCTAATTTAGGACATAATGCTAACAAGGTAGAAAAATTGTATGGTGATGACCCCGATTTGGAAATTATTAGTAGTGGCGGTATTGGCATTGCCGGTGAAGCAAATAAGATTTTGAAGGTCGGTTATAGCAGTGATTCATACTATATGAGAGAATGGGCAGGTGTCAATCCGGAAACGGGAGCTCCACAATGGTATACTACGGCCGAAGATGGCAGCCGTGTCATTACCGAAAATTATGACCAAGCTGATCAAGTAATTGTGGAACCTTCTACGCCGAAGGTCTTTGGAGGTTTTAGTACTTCTGTACGATGGAAAAACATAGATCTGAATGCAAACTTTGGATACTCGATTGGCGGTAAGATTTACAACTACTCTCGTCAAGAGTATGATTCGGATGGCGCTTATGTAGACCGTAATCAAATGAAATTGATGGATGGTTGGAGCCGTTGGGAACAACCGGGTGATATCGCTACGCACCCTGTGGCAATTTATGGAAATACTTCTCAATCTAATGCTGCATCTACTCGCTATTATGAGGATGCTGATTATTTGAAATTACGTTCATTTAACATTGGATATAATTTAAAGTTGCCACAATATTATATCCAAAATATGCGCATTTTCTTTTCGGGTGAAAATCTCTTTACGATTACAGGTTATTCAGGCGTAGATCCAGAACTTCCAGCAAGTGATGGTACAGTTATCGGTTCTGCAGGTCCTTCTGTTTACCCGTCTACTCGTAAGTTTATGTTTGGCTTGAATGTAACATTTTAATTAATAGGTAAATCAATATGGAAAAGAATATTATTACAAATATATTGCTTGCAGCTTTCTTAGCTGGTGTTTTATTGACTTCTTGTGACATCGAACGGTTGCCCAATGGAAGTATGGCTGCCGAAGATGCTTTTGGCGATCTGGAGACTAATTTGGAAAGTTTGGTAGATGGGGCGTATGCTCAGTTGAAAACGTGGTCAGATCCTATGCATCGTTTAGGAGAATATGCCGGTGATAACATGAACATACGAGGATCTTCTACAGATGCTTTTTATGAATTTATATCGTATTCGCGTACTCCGAATAATTATCGTTTACAAAACTTCTGGGATTATGGATATAAAGCTGTTGCACAAACTTCGAATATCATCAATGCAGTAACCGAAGGGCAAAGTGAGGAGATTGATAATAAGTTAGGTGAATGTTATTATATTCGTGGTATGATGTATTTCTATCTGACACGTGCATTTGGTCGTCCGTATTATCAAGCTCCGGATAAGAATTTGGGTGTACCCATTGTAAATGGAACACCGGAGGATATGGATAACTTGCAATTACCTGATCGTTCGACGGTTGCGCAATGTTATGCACAGGCGATTAGCGACTTACGGAAAGCGGAGAGTCTGTTGACAGAAAATAATGGTCCGGCCTACGCATCCATTGGTGCGGCGCAAGCAATGTTGTCTCGTGTATACCTCTATATGAGTGGCACCTATGAGAATCCGAATACACAATATGCAGACTCTGCCGTTTATTATGCTTCGCAAGTAATAAATTCTGGGACATACTCCTTATTATCACGTAGTGAATTTATGGAATATAATACAATTGTACCGGAAAGTAATTCGGAAGCTATATTTGTGGTGAAACGTGTGTCAACGGAGTTCTCCGGATACGACCATTATTACGGTATCGGTGGCATGTATGCCGTGGTCGGTGGTATGGGTTGGGGTGAAATGTACGCCAGCCAAAAATACTTGGATTTATTAGACGAAACAGGGCGTAATGATTTTCGTCCTGACCGAAAAAACATTGTAGATGCTCGTGCCAATTTCATTGAACCACAATATGTAACCGATGATGATGGCAATTATACGGAAGTGTTCCGTTTTGTTCGCAATTCGTATGATGATAACGGCGAAGTTACCGCTTATGCGTATGAACAGTTTACAATGACAGAAACGAATACTTGCGTGGATACAGAAGGTAATACTTATACACTAACACTATCTACTGACCCTGAAAAAGCCGCTGAAGATTATTATACCATTAACTATTCGGACGGCGTTACATATACTGGTGTATTGGATTACCAAATATCGTTGAACATTGCTATGCCTCGGTTTTATATTTATAAATGTTCACTTGAAGGGGAAGAGTCTCATCTTTATTCACCACATATCTCCCGTCTGGGTGAAATATATTTGAATCGTGCCGAAGCATTAGCTAAGTTGGGAAGATATGGCGAAGCATTGAGCGATTTGAATATCATTCGCGAACGCTCATTGCCGGGAGAAGGTTATACAAGCCTGAATGCTTCTAATGCGCATGAGTTGATAGATAAGGAGCGCCAGTTGGAATTGGCATATGAAGCTGAACGTAGTTTTGATGTATTTCGTAATGGGGATACGTTGGTTCGTCATTATCCGTCTTTTCCTACTATGGAAGATGTTCCGGCTACAGATTACCGGGTTACGTATTATATCCCGCAGGATGCGATTAATTCGTATCCAAGTGGGTGTACGTTAACTCAAAATCCAACATCCAATGCTGAGGTTATATTAGAGTAAAAAATAGAGAATAGTTACAAGGAAGAGGCTGGTCTCAATATCTATTTTGAGTCAGTCTCTATCCTAATTTTTTTATTCTTGCATTTTTATGAAGATAAAGAAGATTTTTATTAAGGTTAGAAATAAGGTTAATGGTCTCAAAGTTAGCTCAATATGATACATTTCTATTTCTTATTATAGAATTATGTGTTTTTAGGGAAGAAAAAATAGCCGAAAAAATATTGTCAAAGTCTTGCGTATTTCAAAAA
>CAZOKT010000085.1:0-9142 GCA_964580505.1 uncultured Parabacteroides sp.
GTTATATCCCTATTTCTCATAGAAATAATTTACATCTTATGTCGAACTCACGTTATATACAAATCAGTGAATCTGCATTGCATTCCGAAACGCTGGATGAACTAACAGGGTTTGCTGATGGGAGTTCGGATCGTTTTTAAAGGTTGCATAAAAGAAAGGGTGACAGTGCTTTGCCTGCCACCCTTTGTATGAAGAAGATTTTTGGTCTTGTTAGAATTCTTGCCCAATGACAAAGTGGAACTGACTTCCGCTGCGTTCATCGGTACTTCCGTAATTGGGTTTATCAAAACCATATGCCCAGTCAATACCCATCAAACCGATCATCGGGAGATAGATACGGACTCCTACACCTGCTGAGCGCTTAAGGTTGAACGGATTGTATTCAGATAAATCTGTCCACGCATTACCGGCTTCAACAAATACCAATCCATAGATGGTCGATGTTGGCTCGAGAATGAAAGGGTAGCGTAGTTCCATCGAGAGACGTGTGTAAGCATAGGCATACGAGCTGGAACCATAATAACCGGCTAAACTTCCGTTCTCGTATCCGCGCAAAGCGATGGTCTCGGTAGCATAAGTACTTGAGTAACCACTCATACCATCACCACCCACATAGAATGTTTCGAACGGAGTTCGTTTATCATCTGTATAAGATCCAACGAAACCAAACTCAGCACGACTCATCAATACCGGTGTACGCTTTATCATTAATGGCGCAAGCGGAGTGAAGATTTTTGCCTTTAATTTCCATTTGTGGTACTCAATCATCTTATATTTGTTCGGATCAGAATCTTTCATATTTGCATAGTCTTTTCCGTCGAACAAAGAGTAAGGAGGAGTAGCCGCCACTGAGAATGTGAATTGTGAACCGCTACGGGTATAGAGCGGATTGTCTATAGAGTTACGTTGCAGCGTAAGCTCTAAGTTGATATTATGACATGTTCCATCGCTGACCAAGAAATAGCTCCAATCTTTCATTTTATAGACTTGATAATTCAGACTTGCCATAAACTGGAAGTAATCATCCGGCCAATTCAGTCGTTTGCCATAGCCAGCAGATAGCCCGAACATAATAATGTACTTGTCGGGGTCTAACGCCAGTGAGTAGCTATCATAATAGTTGGAATAACTTGAGTATGGGTAATAGTAGTAACTGTAATAACTGCTGTACAAACTGTTATAATAGTTGCTACTAATGTCTGTTTGTTTTGAGACGTAAGCACTTACCGACAAAGTATTAGGTCGCTTACCTCCGAACCATGGGTCAACGAAGGATATGCTATATGCCTGGTAATACCGTCCGTTAGTCTGCCCTGAAAGCGTTAATGTCTGGCCTTCTCCTTGAGGAATGATTCCTTTGTACGATTTCGGATTAAGGAAGTTACTTATGGAAAAGTTTGTGAATTTCAAACTTATCTTACCGATTACACCCGTCTGACCCCAACCGGCACTGAACTCAATCTGATCATTTGCCTTCGAGACGAGGTTATACTCAATGTCGACGGTTCCATTCTCAGGGTCGGGAATAGGTCTTGGGTTCATGTTTTCCGGATCGAAATGCCCCATCTGAGCAATCTCACGCACGGAACGCATCAAATCGTCTCGGCTAAAAAGTTTACCTGGCTTAGTACGCAGTTCACGGCGGACAATATCTTCGTACAAGCGGTCGTTACCATTGATGATGACGCGATTAATGGTAGCTTGCGGTCCTTCCATAATACGTATTTCGAGTGCGATGGAATCGTTGTCGACATCGACTTCCACCGGATTGGCACTAAAAAAGAGGTAACCGTTGTTAAAATAAACATTTGACACAGCATCTTCGTCGGTCGTCAAACGCTCATCCAGCTTTTTTTGGTTATATACGTCACCAGCTTTCATATCCAGAAGTGCCATTAAGTAATCCGACTGATACTTGGTGTTTCCAACAAAGCGAATGTCTTTCAGATAGTACTTTTGTCCCTCTTCCAATGTCAAGAAGATATCTACCTTTTTCTCGTTATAGTTCACCACACTGTCTGCCAAGAGTGTTGCGTCGCGATAGCCATATTCGTTATATTTGGCAAGGATATTATTTTTATCGTTCTCATATTCTTCTGTTGTAAACTTCTTGGTACTGAACATCTCGAGTATGCTAGTTTTCCAGTCATTGAAGAAACTGAACTTCTCGTTGGTCTTTTTCATCGCCTTCTTTAGTTCGCGAGAACTCAGAGCTTCGTTGCCTTCAAAATAGATGCAATGTATCTTTGTTTTCTCATGTTTGTCGATATAGATGTCCAAGATGACCTCACCCTCATGAGCTAAATCATCCTTCTGTTGGATATCAACATCGACATTTTTAAATCCTTTCCCGTCGAAGAACCTCTGGATAAGTATCTTGGCACGGTCAATCACGTTAGGAGTAATCTGGAAGCCCTTTTTCAAACCTAATTTGGCTTCCAAATCTTCCCGTTCTCCTTTCTTAACGCCGTGATAGTTGACTTCCGATATACGTGGACGTTGTTTCAGCCGATATTCCAGCCAAATGGAATCGCCCTCGATTTTGTTTGCCAATATCTTTACGTCTGAGAACAGTCCATGACGCCAGAAAGCTTTCACTGCTGAAGTTACTTCATCTCCTGGAACAGTAATCAGGTCTCCCTTTGACAAACCGGAAAAACCTATCAACACATAATCCTCATAATTCTTAATACCCGTTACTTTGATGTCCGCGATATAATATTTTTTCGGAGTCAACGAGTAAGAAATCACCGGTAATTCTTCCGGTTGCTCAACCAACACCGTATCATTTTCTTGCGACTGAGCATAGGTACCCAGCGAAACAAAGAAAACAAAAAACAGTACTATTCCTTTATACATAGACAGCTATTGTTTATAAAATTAATTGCTCACTTGTTTTACCAAAACGACGTTCCCGTTGTTGATAATACAATATAGCACCATACAATTCTTCTTTTCTGAAATCCGGCCAGTAAGTATCCGTAAAATAGAACTCGGCATACGAGAGCTGCCAAAGTAGGAAATTACTCAAACGTTGTTCGCCTCCTGTGCGAATCAGCAGATCCGGATCGGGTATATGTCGTGTAGTCAGGTGTGCGGAAATAGTCTCTTCCGTAATCTTTTCCGCACAGAGTTTTCCTGATTGTACATCATTTACGATTTGTTTTACTGCAAAGGTAATTTCCCAACGTGCCGAATAACTCAATGCCAAAATAACGACAGTCCCTGTATTAATAGATGTTTCATCAATACATTCCTGCAGAGTCTGTCGTGCATCTTCAGGTAGCCGAGTCAAATCACCTATTGCATCCAATCGGATATTATTCTTCATCAAGTCTGGGGTTTCTCGTTTAATAGCAGTAACCATCAGTCTCATCAGTGCATGAACTTCAGTTTCTGGACGGTTCCAATTCTCGGTCGAAAAGGTGTACATCGTCAGGTATTTGATACCTAAATCGGATGCTGCTTCTACAACCTTGCGCACAGATACGATACCCTCCTGATGCCCCACATAACGCTCTTGGCCACGAGCTTTCGCCCATCGCCCATTCCCGTCCATGATAATTGCTACATGTTGCGGCAAGTGTGCACTGTCTATTTTTCCCAACAACGACATGATAATCTCAATATCTCTTATGGTTCTTTAATAAACTCCATTATTGTATTTATTATTGCATGGTCGGCATCGTTCTCCAAAGTCCCACGTTACTGTGAACATTAGTAGCGAATACCAATCATTATTCTTAAACGCGCTACTGGATATACCATATGGATCATCCAATATTTCATTATTACTGTCTGTTACGTCGAAAGAGTCGCCAAACAGCTTACGAAACGAGAATTCGCATCCGAGGTTTAATCGGCTTTTCAGTTTGTACTTTACTCCAAGACCTAACGGTATGTTCAGCCCGGCGAATGTATTATTGCCCGACGCTATGGTTACGCCTGCTCCCAAGAACACATAAGGTGCAAAACGCTTCGTATTCAGATAGACATATTTGTCACTATAAGGCATAAAGTTGAATTCCATTTGTCCGCCCAACTCAAAAAAGTTACGGCTGAAAGATGTTGTCGCATTGTTCGGAAACACATTCTGTAGCCCATCTGTGCTGCCTGATGCTCTGCCCCAAAGCAAATTCGTCTTTACTGCCCATCGGAAGTTCGGAACATACCGAAATATAACTCCCAACGAAAGTTTCATTCCTTTAAAGATCGTATTCTTATTTAAATCGCCCATATAGTAGGAACCTCCTACCATACCTCCGATTTCATATTTGTAATCTTGTGCCTGAATCATGCCGATATTAAGCAATAATATCAGGGAACAAATTATGCGTTGTAAAAGAGATAGATTTATAGATATCGTTTTCAATTCATTAAACCTATACTTTTGTAACGCTAAAAATTACTCAAAATTATATCGGTAGGTCGGAAGTTTTATTGCCTTTCAAAACCTAACCGGTTTATACGACCGCGCCAAATATCATCAAGAATCTGGCCGCTTTCACTTGTTTTTCCACCAAATATCATCAAGTAATTGTCCGGGTCAACCAGCATAGATGCAAATCCTCTTGCTTGGTAATCTGAAGGCAAAACTACTAATGAATCTATATAATTCCATGTAACTCCATAGTCTGATGAACGATAAATGTCTTTTAGAGGTTGATTACTTGCGTTAAGTCCACCTATTAGATAATACATCTCATCATAATATGCCATTGATGCTCCTTGACGTTGGGTGAACAGATAATCACCTAGTGGGTCTGTTTGTTCCAACCACGTCAACGCATCCATAGTAGCCCATGTCGAACTAACCAATTCGCCGCTTTGAGTTTTACCTCCAGCCAACATGATTCGTTCGCGATACATTAGCGATACGGGTTGTGAAGCAAAACCTTCTACGGGGAAATCGTCCGGCACGGAAGCGCCGATGTTCCATTCTCCTCGCAAATTCATTGCCGCAAATTTCAATTCGTTATCATCATTAATGATAGTTGCTAATTCCGCAGGTTGGTTTACACTTTCGTCCATTCCGCCTAAAATAGCTTGGACAAAAGGCGTATTTTTTACTAAAGCCCAATCGGTAGCATTAGCTGAATAATACAATGTCCCTTCTGTTGTAGGAACATAGAGCGTATCACCAAAAGATGTTATCTGGGAAAGTTGTACACCTTCTTCTGGCAATCCAGTTAAAGAAAGTTCGTCCCAATTAGTAGCATCAGCTACCGTTGATGTATAAAGCTGATATCCGCCGTTGGTCGTCTGATGTACATACATATAATAAGTATCATCCTGTAAAATAACCTTTTGTTCGATTACGCTTATGCCTAATGCTTGTGATGTATGTTCACCCCATACCATAGAGTCTGGAACCGTCTGGTGGATGTTGACTTGTGCTGTATAAGTCCTTTGGATAGTTCCTCCTGCATTGTAAATAAGGAAGTAAACGGGTTGTGAGATATCCAATGAATCGCCCGATTCCCAGTCAATTGTATCTCCCGTTGCTTCCTGAATAACTTGTATTTGACTAACATAAGAACCTACCCCAACTGTAGCAACAACCTTGTCTTCAATAACAGTACCATAATCCATTGAATCAAGGTTTATTATCAGTTGATTAATCTGATCGATTGTAAACTTAAGAGAAGATAATGCGTCTAATGAATCAGACGTTACTGAAAATGACGTTATTTGGCAATTCCTATCAACTTCATACGTTACATCCCAATCATTGCCACCTAAACAGGAAATCAACATCAAAGAACAGATTCCTGCTATACATAAGAATATTCTACTTTTCATCAAAAACATAGTTTGTTCATACAAAGGCACAAATGTAGAAACATTTTTTTTTCTCTCCTAAAAAACGATGAGATTTATAATAATTTTAGGTTCAGTAATCTTTCTGATTATGCGAATAAATTATGAAGTTATGCCCACCAAAATATCTGTAAGATGCCAAACATGAGTGTATTGATGGCGCTTTCACACCATTATGGAGGACAAATGGCGACTTTTCTATGACAGCGCGATCCCAATAGCCTGAATCAATGAATTGTTGCAACAGGCTGGCTCCGCCTTCTACCAATAAGGAGTTTAATTTCTTATTGTAAAGACATTGAAGTATCTGACTGACGACAGATATGTTGAAATCTAAAGGAATGTATTCTATTTGTCCTATTGTCTCATTTCGTTGTTTCGTAAAGATAATCGTTGGAATGGATTCATCCAGCAAATGATAACTTGCTGGTATCTTTAAATTGCAGTCGATAACTAAACGAACGGGTGATTTACCAGACCAATGGCGTACTGAGAGTGAGGGATTATCTAGCAAAGCTGTTCGTGTACCTACTAGTATCGCTGCTGATTCAGCACGTAGTTTATGAACCCGGGCAATGGTCTCTGGTGTAGAAAAATAAATGGGAGAAGTTTTTGCAGAATTTCGATAGGCATCTATATATCCGTCTGCGCTTTCTGCCCATTTTAACGTGACGAAAGGACGAAATTTGGTTTGGAACGTCATGAAAGCCTCATTTAGTGCGATAGAGTCTTGCTCCATAATGCCTGTAACTACTTCGACTCCGGCTTCATGCAGCATCCGGATTCCTCTGCCGGATACTTTCGGAAAAGGGTCTAAACATCCCACTACCACGCGTGGAATCCTTTTGCGGATAATCAGTTCTGCACAAGGTGGTGTCTTACCGTAATGCGAACAAGGTTCCAGATTGACATACAGTGTGGAATCACGTAGCAACCGCTCATCTTGTACGGAAGCAATCGCATTGACCTCCGCATGTACCTCTCCGTAACGTCGGTGATACCCTTCTCCTATTATTTTACCATCGTGCACTACCACTGCACCAACCATCGGATTGGGAGCGGTCCATCCTGCACCGTGTCGCGCCAGTTCGAGGCATCGCGCCATAAATATTTCTTCAACTTCCATCTTATTGCTTTTTGCTGTCGTTGGCAAAGATAATACAAAAAGTGAGATACTGATAAATAGCATATTTCCATGTTTTGCTTAGTATCTCACTTTTTGTATTATCTTTGTTCGAAGAAATCATCAAATGAATATCGAAACATGAAAGTTTGCATTGCCGAGAAGCCAAGTGTGGCACGTGAAATTGCGGAGGTATTGGGAGCAACTCAAAAGAAAAACGGGTATATCGAAGGAAATGGGTATCAGGTAACGTGGACTTTTGGGCATCTGTGTACACTGAAAGAGCCTCACGATTACATACCGGAATGGAAACGATGGACAATCTCAGCGCTTCCGATGATACCGCCGCGATTCGGTATCAAACTGATACCAAATCCTACTTATGAACAGCAATTCAAAGTGATAGAGACACTGATGCAAAATGCCGAGATGATTATCAATTGTGGTGATGCGGGGCAAGAAGGTGAGCTTATCCAACGGTGGGTGATGCAGAAAGCCAATATAAAGTGTCCCGTCTATCGCCTTTGGATATCTTCGTTGACAGAAGATGCTATTCGCGATGGATTTCGGCAACTAAAGGCTCAGGAGGAATTCAATAGATTGTATGAGGCGGGACTGTCGCGTGCTATCGGGGACTGGTTGCTAGGCATGAATGCCACGCGCCTCTATACGTTACGTTATGGGCAAAACCGACAAGTGCTCTCCATCGGTAGGGTACAGACACCTACGCTTGCGCTTATTGTGAACCGACAGGCAGAAATAGATCACTTCAAGCCGGAGCCTTATTGGGAACTTAAGACGCTCTATAGAGGGGTTACCTTTTCGTCCACAAAAGGAAGATTCTCGAAAAAGGAAGAGGGCGAAGCTTTTCTGGAGACGGTGCGCAAGGCAGACTTTACGGTAACGAGCGTGTCGAAGAAAAACGGAAAAGAATATGCTCCGCGCTTATTCGACCTGACTTCGCTACAAGTGGAATGTAACAAGAAGTTTGCTTTTACGGCAGATGATACCCTGAAGCTGATACAGTTGCTTTATGAGAAGAAGGTAACGACCTATCCGCGTGTGGATACGACTTTCCTGAGTGATGATATTTATCCTAAAGTGCCTGCTACATTGAATGGGCTGGTGGATTATGCCGACTTAGTCGCTCCTTTAAAAGCTGGGAAGTTGCCTAAATCAAAACGGGTATTTGATAATTCAAAGGTAACAGACCACCATGCTATCATCCCAACTGGCGTTCCGGCAAGAAATTTGACAGAAAATGAACGTAAAGTATATGATATAGTTGCTCGCCGATTCATTGCTGCTTTCTATCCTGATTGCGAAATCTCAACCACGACCGTAATGGGAAAAGTGGATAAGGTAGAATTTAAAGTGAGCGGAAAACAAATACTCAAGCCCGGATGGCGTGTCGTATTCGGTGCAGAGCAGAGAGATTTCGAAGCGGAAAACAATGTGGAGGAAGAGGGAGTGTTGCCAGAATTTGTGGAAAGGGAGAGCGGTTCTCATCAACCATTATTGAAAGAGTCGTGGACGAATCCCCCGAAGCCTTACACCGAAGCAACGCTTCTTCGGGCGATGGAGACGGCGGGAAAATCGGTGGAAAATGACGAACTTCGAGATGCATTGAAAGAGAATGGGATTGGCCGTCCGTCACACGTGCAGCAATCATCGAAACGCTCTTCAAGCGAAATTATATCCGTAAAGAACGGAAGACTCTTTATCCTACGGAAACGGGGAAAGAGTTGATAAGTATCATTCAAGAAGGATTACTCAAAAGTGCTGAACTGACTGGAATTTGGGAAAAGAAACTTCGCCAGATAGAGAAAGGAACTTACGAAGCACGAACATTCCTTGAAGAATTAAAGCAAATGGTGAATCAGATAGTGTCGAATGTACTCTCCGACCAGACCTGTCGCAGCATCACCATCGAACAGAAGCTGGCAGAACCCCAAAATAAGGAAAACTCATTTAAAGCATCTAAAAAAGGGCGTAAGTCACGTGGCAGAAAGAAGATTCAGCCTCATTGTCCTCTTTGTAAAAAAGGATCCATTCTTAGGGGAAAAGTTGCTTATGGTTGTTCGGAATATAAAAATGGTTGTATTTTCCGCTTGGATTATGCCACTTATGGTGCCAATTTGACTGATGAACAATTGGCGGAAGTTATTAAGAACCTTTCTGTTTAAATCCTAAAAAGGG
>CAZOKT010000086.1:0-9088 GCA_964580505.1 uncultured Parabacteroides sp.
ATACAGTACGTAACGACGGGTTGGTACTGTATCAATTGTCGGTTACGTACAGTATGAATTGCCGGTTTGTTCCCGTATGTAATTAAGGTTTGTTGTCTAAATAAAGCTAACGATTATAGGGGATGAGAACTGCATGAAGCTCTATTTATGTATAATAAAAGTTAAAGATAAATTATAACGAAAGAATTATTTGATAGTTCGGAAATAATGCGTACTTTTGTGTCTGATTGCAGGAGAGCAATTGTAAATTTTTTATGCTAAATATATAATTATACTATTAAAAAACAAATTATTTTTCTATTAATTAATAACTAATTTAAAAATTATTCTACTTTTTTACTTTTATATTTCTCTCTCCTACAATTAAATCATTCATTATTTTTTGTTGCCTTGAATGGCTTGGGGTAAGGTGTATTCTTTATCGTGCAAATCTTCAAGGTAAGTTTATCCCGAAAGGAGAAAGTGAGGGCTAGGGATAAACAAGTAGTTGGAATGCCCTTGCAATTTTATTAATCAAAAAAATATTTTGATATGGCGTTAAGAATAAGACGCATTAAAAAACCTCTCGGCATCGATGAAAAAGTCGAGAAGTATGTGGTAGTACCCGATAGGGCTACCGTAGTAGCATTTGAGCATCTCTGCGACCAAATAGCAGAGACCTCGGGTATTAACAAAGGTACGGTCAGTGCCACTCTTTATGGATTGGTCAATTCCATGAAGACGTTCATCCGGCAGGGACATGCCGTGCGGATAGACGGTTTTGGCACGTTTATTCCGTCTTTTAGTGCAAAGAGCAGCTTGGTGGAGACTGAAGCGAATATTAATTCTATCTATAAGATAAGATTGAATTTCAGGCCTTGCGTAGAACTTCGTGAAATAATAAACAATATGGATTTTGAATTCGATGTTGTGGACAGTACGAACGATACGAAAGCTGCTAATGATTCGGACGGAACGGATGAACCGGATGGTGAAGGGGGAGAGGTTGTTCCGACCCCGTAAGCAATTGATAATTGACAATTGCAAAAGATGATAATCCCTGCCCGATAGCCAAACGCTTTCGGGCAGGGATTTATTTTTCGTTCAATTTCTGTCGGTATAAAATATATATAATAGTATTCTCATAGAGCGTTGCATTGAAAAAGAAAAGCTATCTTTGTGATAGTCGACGGGAGAAATCGTTATTTTTTGAGGGAAGTGACATTTTCAAGAATTGTAAAGTGTCAGAAACAAATAAGTCAACCAATGCTGATGATGGATTTAAATATTCTGATTGGGATACTTGGAAAATGAGAAATATTCAAAATCTAATAAGAATCCAACAACTTATACCTGAGATTAAGAGTTATGTTTCTATGCGCATCTACGGCATAGATGCCAAGAAAGCAGGGAGATTCTATCGACTTTTTCTGGATGTAGTGAAGGTACGCTAAAGTAGAGAGAATAGGGCAAGTGATAATGAATTTTGCCCTATTCTTTTTATGAGTGTTAGCTTGTTTGCGTATGGTTCTTAGAGGGAAAATCCCCTACAAAATGGCTGATCTACCCGACAGAAAGAAGAAAAGGTCGGAAATTTGTTGTATCTTTATCGCCCTAAATTTGAATGAATACAGATGCAGGAGATTGAGCATACATTATTATTGCCTGCGGAGTGGTTTCCGCAGAGTGGCGTGCAGCTGACTTGGCCGCACAAGAATACGGATTGGGCGCCTATCTTGGATGAGGTGATTCCTTGCTTTGTAGCTATAGCCAAGGAGATTATGAAACGGGAGATGGTCCTTGTGGTTTGTCCGGATGCTTCGGAGGTAAGGGCGCAATTGGGCAAGGTGGACGAGTCGCGCCTGCGCTTTGTGGAACTGCCCACTAACGATACGTGGGCGCGCGACCACGGCGGCATATCAGTATTTGATGCATTCAGGCCGATGGTTTATGATTTTGTCTTTAACGGTTGGGGGATGAAGTTTGCAGCAGGTAAGGATAACCTGATTACCCGAAACCTGTTCCAGTCTGGTGTTTTTGCAGAGGCTGTCCAGTTGGTGAATAAAGCTCCTTTCGTACTGGAGGGCGGAAGCATCGAGTCGGATGGGAAAGGAACGCTGATGACTACGGTAGAGTGCTTGCTCTCGGTCAACCGCAATGAATATCTACAGCGCGAAGAGATAGAACATTACCTGAAAGAGACCTTTGGCTTGAAACGGATTTTGTGGATAGAGAATGGTTATTTGGCCGGAGATGATACAGATAGCCATGTCGATACGTTGGCGCGATTTTGCAGTGAAGACACGATCGCTTATGTGCAGTGCACCGATAAGGCAGACGAGCACTTTGCCGAGTTGCAGGCTATGGAAAAAGAGATTCGCTCTTTCAGGCAAGAGAATGGCGAACCTTATCGGTTAGTCCCCCTGCCTATGGCGGATGAGGTGGTATGGGAAGGCGAACGTTTGCCTGCCACTTATGCAAACTTCCTGATTCTGAACGGAGCAGTCCTCATGCCGTTTTATAACTCACCGAAAGATGAAATAGCAAAAGCAGTATTACAACAAGCTTTTCCGAATCGGGAGATTGTCGGAATAAATTGCTTGCCTTTAATAAAGCAACATGGTTCTTTACATTGTGTGACGATGCATTATCCGGAAGGATATATTATATAATGGTATGGTCTGTTTTTAGATATGCGTAATCTTTACTATTTTTAATCCTTATTTCGACTCACGTTAATACGGTTTCTGAACTTATGTAAAAAATCACTATATGTAGTGATTGCCCGTTTACTTATTTAGCCGTTCCTTTGCACTCGTAAAAATGGAAAATGAAATGAGTTTAATAATTAGAAAGTATGCATTGGGAGTGGCTACGCTGCTGCTTGCGAGTGCGCAGACGATGCGTGCTGATGATGAGAAAAACGAGGTGAATCCGAATGACACGATCCGGACTTATAATATTGGAGAAGTGATTCTGACCTCATCGACGAAAGAGACAAACAACCTTCGTACACTTCCTGCGGCGGTGTCGTTGCTTTCTCCGCAGCAGATAGTCGGGCGACAAATTGATGCGCTGAAGGATATCAGTTCGGTAGTGCCGAACTTATTTATTCCGGATTATGGTGCAAAGCTGACTTCGGCGGTTTATATACGTGGAGTCGGAGCGCGAAGCAGCGGGCAGTCTATAGGTATGTATGTGGACAACATGCCTTATTTGGATAAGAGTACATTCGATTTTGAACTGATGGATATTCAGCGCATAGAAGTATTGCGTGGTCCGCAAGGTACACTTTACGGACGTAATGCGATGGGTGGAATCGTGAATGTGTATACGCTTTCGCCTTTTGATTACCAAGGGAAGCGCGTGTCCATATCGGCGGGTAATTATGGAGAGGTGAAGGTGAAAGCATCCCATTACGGAGTGGTGAGTGATAAGTTCGGCTTTACAGCTGCTATTTATTATGATCGCAATGGCGGTTTCTTCGAAAATGAATATACCGGCAAGAAGATAGATAAGGAACAATCGGTGGGCGGGCGCTTGAAATTGGAAGGACGCTTTAATCCGAATTTCCGCATGGTATACACTTTCTCGGGCGATTATGCCGACCAAGGAGCATATCCATACGGCTTATATGATGCGGAAGAGGGAACGGTGGCTCCGGTGAATATCAATGATCCTTCGTCTTACAAGCGGACAATGCTCGCGAGTAGCTTACTTTTAGAATATAAAACAGACAAATTTCTGCTAAGCAGCACGACTGGTTATCAGTATTTGAATGATGATATGAAAATGGACCAAGACTTCTCGCCAAAATCTGTCTTTATACTCAATCAAATGCAAAAGCAAAATGCGGTAAGTCAGGAGGTGGCAATCCGGAGTAATACGGAACAGAACTATCGTTGGTCGTTTGGAGCTTATGGCTTTTACAGCGGACTGGATACCGACGGACCGGTAACCTTTAAGGAAGATGGTATCCAAGATGTACTTCAGCCGGTATTTGACCAACTGAAGGAAGCGAATCCGCAGATGCCTTCGCTCAAGATTACCGACGACGAGTTGTATATCCCGGGTAGCTTTGAGACACCTTCATACGGACTTGCCCTCTTTCATCAATCGACTTATGATAATCTTTTTATAGAAGGACTTTCGCTTACGGCCGGAGTTCGTCTGGATTATGAGTATCAGAAGTTTGTTTATAACAGCGAAGCGAAGATGAATATGTCGGCAAGCATCGGGAATATGGAGATTCCGCTCGATTCTTATTATGATGCAACAGTGATGGATGTACATACTCATCAGGATTTTTGGCAAGTGCTTCCGAAGATTTCCTTGAAATACCAATGCCATCCTTCTACATATACTTATGTTTCGGTGGCGAAAGGTTATAAGACGGGAGGATATAATGTGCAGATGTCTGCCGATGTGATGCAAGACCAGATGCAATATGATATGATGAGTGCTTTTCAACAGATGATACCGACCGAGTTGGTAGAGCCTGCATCGGTAGAAGAAGTAGCTGCTTACAAGCCGGAACAGAGCTGGAATTATGAGTTTGGCGTGAAGAGCGAGCTGATTGATAATTACCTTAATGGAGAGTTTACCTTCTTTTATATGGATATAAAAGACTTGCAAATCACGAAATTTGTTGATAGCGGAAGTGGACGAATCTTGACAAATGCCGGAAAAGCGCGTAGCTTAGGTGTAGAGACATCTTTGCATTCCCGTCTTTCAAAGGAGTGGACAGTCGATTTGAGTTATGGCTTCACACACTCTACTTTCCGCGATTATGATAATGGCGAAGAGGTGTTTGATGGCAATTTCGTACCGTATGCACCGCGCCATACGATGAGCTTGAACGTGCAATATAATAAGCAATTGCATGGGAAATGGCTGGATCAAGTGTATGCCTCTGCACAATTGAACGGGGCGGGTAAGATATTCTGGACGGAATATAACGATGTTTGGCAAGATTTCTATCTGACATTGAATGTACGTATAGGCATCCGCAAAGATAAATTCAATGTAAGTCTGTGGGGTAAGAACCTGACGGATACGAATTATTCGACCTTCTATTTCGAGTCGTTTGGTAATTCATTCATGCAATTGGGCAAGCCTTTGCAATTCGGAGTGGAAGTCGCTTTCACGCTTTAAAGGCGGAGACGCGAATCTGTCTATACTCCTTCGTGTAGATTTATGCCTGTATTTTTCAGGAAAGATACTATATCTGCCAATAAATGTAGTTATCTTTTCTGGGAAATATAGGCATAATATTTTTCTTTTGAAGGTTTGAATGCAAAAGTGACTTTAATTCAAATGATTGGTAGAACAAGAGATGCAAATATGTTATAAAACATATTTTTTGCTGGTGCTAATCTGAAAGAAGAATTTTAATTTTACCGACAATTTAAATAAAGCAGGATGCGCATGAAAAGCGAAGTAACAAAATCAGGATTATTATTTGAAGACTTTAATAAACAAGTAGAGGGAAAAAATGTATCTCTTTGTGTGCTGACAAATAACATAGGCGCAGAGCTTGTTATCACAAATTATGGTGCGAAAATCGTTTCTTTGTCGGTGCCGGATAAAGAGGGGAAGTTGACGGATGTTGTGCTGGGGCATGCTTCCATTGATGATTATCTGAAATCGGGTGAGCCTACATTCGGGGCTACGTGTGGGCGTTATGCCAATCGGATAGCAAAAGGACGTTTCGTGCTGGATGGCGTGGAGTATGACCAATTGGCAATCAATAACGGACCGAATAGCTTGCATGGAGGCTTACGCGGATTTCATTTTCGGATATGGGATATGGAGCAATCGGATGCACATACCGCGGTGTTGCGTTATGTCGCTGCGGATGGCGAAGAAGGCTATCCGGGAGAATTGTCGGTAACATTGACCTACGAACTGACAGATGCAAACGAGGTGATGATTTCCTATCATGCCGTAACAACAAAGCCTACGGTAGTGAACCTCACGAACCATTCCTATTTCAACCTCTCGGGCGAGGGAGACCGCTATATCGGAGACCATGTATTGACGATTTGTGCGGATGCTTATCTGCCCACTGATGAGACGGCTATCCCTTATGGTGCATCCGAACAGGTGGATGGAACACCAATGGATTTCCGGACTCCGCATGAGATAGGCGAGCGCATCGACGAGCCTTTCCAACAATTGAAATTTGGCAAGGGATATGACCATTGCTATATATTGAACAAGCAGGGTAAGGAATTGACACTGGCTGCTCGGTGTAAATCACCCAAGACGGGCATCGTAATGGAAACTTATACGACAGAGCCGGGCGTGCAGCTCTATACTGCCAATTGGCTGAATGAGTCAATTATCGGAAAGAAAGGGCATCCCTATCCGGAGCGTTGCTCGTTCTGCTTGGAAACACAGCATTACCCCGATAGTCCGAATAAACCGGAATATCCAACCACCGTATTACGTCCGGATGAAACCTTCGAAAGCAAAACGGTTTACAAATTCATGGTCGAAAGTATCTAAATAACAATAAAATTAAAACTTTATGACTCAACAAGCAAAACAATGGGGAGCCATCATCATTATGATTGCCCTCTTTGCAATGATTGCTTTTGTGACCAATCTTTGTTCGCCCATGGCAATCATTGTGAAAAATCAATTTGGAGCTTCGGATGTGTTAGCTCAAGTAGGTAACTATGGCAATTTTATTGCCTATTTGGTAATGGGAATACCTTCGGGGATGCTCATTAAAAAGTTCGGGTACAAAACAACAGCATTGCTGGCTTTGATCATTGGTATCATCGGTATCCTTGTCCAATGGATGAGCGGTTGGGATTCCGTACAAAGTTTCGGCGTGTATCTGGTTGGTGCGTTTATTGCCGGTTTCTGTATGTGTATGCTGAACACGGTTGTCAACCCTATGCTGAACACGTTAGGTGGCGGAGGCAACAAAGGGAACCAGCTGATTCAAATCGGTGGGGCTTTCAACAGCTGTGCGGCAGTGGCCGTTTATATCCTGATGGGTGCATTAATCGGTGATGCTGCCAAAGCTAAAATAGCAGATGCAACGCCTGCTTTGTTCATTGCATTAGCAATCTTCGTCGTTGCATTTATCGTCATTCTGTTTTCCAAGATCGAAGAACCTGCTCAATACACCGAAACAGCCAAAAGCACAAATGACAAATACAGTGCGTTTTCTTTCCGTCACTTCAAACTTGGTATCTTAGCTATCTTTTTGTATATGAGTGTCGAAGTGGGCACACCGACCTATATTTTGCAATATCTGACGACATCTCCTGACGCTGCTACTCCAGGATTAGGTATGGATGCGACAATTGTAGGTTTGATTGTGGCTGTTTATTGGTTGCTCATGTTCGTAGGACGTTCTATCGGCGGTGCTATTGGCGACAAGATTTCCAGTAAAACCATGCTTTCGATTGTTTCGACGACAAGTTTCGTATTGATCGCATTTGGTATGTTTGCTCCGACAAGTGTGATGGTAAAAGTCCCGGGTATCGACTGGGCTAATTTAAGCATGATTTGGGCAGAAGTACCTATCGGAATCTTTGCATTCCTGCTCGTCGGACTTTGCACATCTGTCATGTGGGGCAGCATTTTCAATTTGGCAGTCGAAGGATTGGGCAAATATACTTCAATCGCTTCCGGAGCATTCATGACTATGGTATTCGGTTGTGCTGTCATGGTAGCTTTACAGGCTTGGGTTGCTGATATCACAGGCAGCTTCCTGACGAGTTATTTCGTTGTTCTTTTCTCTGCAGCATACCTTTTGTTCTATGCTTTGGCAGGCAGCAAGAATGTAAACAAGGACATTCCGGTAGAATAATCTGCTCATAAATATGTTAGTGGTAAGTAGCTAAGTGGGGTTATGCTTCCGCTTGGCTACTTGTATTATTGTATAGAAAACAAAAAGAAAATTTATTGTAATTAATGACATTAAATAATATAATCATGAAAGAGAAGATTAGTAGTAAATTTCAAGAACTGTTTAATACAACAGGGGCGTTTTATGCATCTCCAGGACGTATCAACCTGATTGGCGAGCATACCGATTATAATGGTGGGTTCGTATTTCCGGGTGCAATCGACAAAGGAATGATAGCAGAGATTAAACCGAACGGTACAGACAAGGTGCGTGCATTTGCCATTGACTTAAATGATTATGCTGAATTTGGATTGCAGGAAGAGGATGCACCAACGGCAAGTTGGGCACGTTATATCTTTGGTGTATGTCGTGAGATTGCGAAACGAGGTGGCAAGGTAGAAGGTTTTGATACCGTATTTGCTGGTGATGTGCCTCTGGGTGCAGGTATGTCCTCGTCAGCCGCATTGGAGAGTACGTATGCGTTTGCCCTGAATGAACTGTTCGACTTGAATATTGATAAGTTTGAGTTGGCAAAGATAGGGCAATCTACGGAGCATAACTATTGTGGGGTAAATTGCGGGATCATGGATCAGTTCGCTTCTGTATTTGGCAAGAAGGGACATCTGATTCGTCTGGATTGCCGCTCATTAGAGTATAAATACTTTCCGTTCGATCCTGAGTCCGCGGGGTATAAGTTGGTATTGCTGGACTCTGTAGTGAAGCATGAATTGGCATCATCGGCTTATAATAAGCGTCGTCAATCGTGCGAAAACGTGGTAGAAGCTATAAAGAAATATCATCCAGAAGTAGAATTCTTGCGTGATGTAACGATGGAAATGTTGGCAGAAGTGAAGCAAGAAGTAAGTGCCGAAGATTATATGCGTGCAGAGTATGTCATCGAAGAGATTCAGCGAGTATTGGATGTATGTGATGCTTTGGAAAAAGGCGACTATGAAACAGTAGGAGAGAAGATGTATAGTACGCATTACGGCATGAGCAAATTGTATGAAGTTAGTTGCGAAGAACTGGACTTCCTGAATGATATTGCTAAGGAGTGTGGCGTTACAGGCTCGCGTGTAATGGGTGGTGGCTTTGGAGGTTGCACGATTAATTTAGTGAAAGATGATAAGTATGATGCGTTCGTTGAGAAAGCATTTGCCGAATATACGAAGAAGTTCGGCCATGCTCCTAAATTATATGATGTGGTCATTAGTGATGGAGCAAGACGCTTAGTTTAAG
>CAZOKT010000087.1:0-9010 GCA_964580505.1 uncultured Parabacteroides sp.
TCAAAGATAGTTGTTTAAACCGAAAGTCCGAAATACTATATAAAAAAAAGGCTATCTTAAATCTTTAAGACAGCCCTTTTTTATTATTCTAACTACTCAATTAATTTACTAACGCAGCAAAATCAGAGTTTGTTACGTACTTAGCAAATTCCAAATCGATAGCAGCTTCGTTCTTCATAGAAGGATCTTTAGCGATAGCGTCTTTCAAATTGCTTACTACGCCGTTTGCATTATTCGTACGAGCTGCAACGATAGCCTTCAGATAAGAAGTAGTAGCATCCGGATTCGGAACCTCGTTCAATGTCTGAGAAGCTTTGCTGTAATCTTTAGTCAGAAGCTGAGCCAAAGCTGCATTGTTCGACTTAACCGAACCGAAAGAGTTCACAGCTTTTGCATATTCGCCCTGTTTCAAATAGAGAACACCTAATGCTTCGCTCAATTCAGGTACGCCTGAAGCACTACCAAACAACTGTTCAGCTTTAGCTTGGTCGCCTTTTGCCAAAGCAATCAAACCTAAGTTCATATTCGATTCAGGATTGTTCTGTACAGAGTTAGCTTTGTTAAACATCTGTTCAGCCTTGTCCAAATCACCTGCACGGAAAGCCATCATACCCACGTTATTCCAAGTACGATAGTCATTCGGATAGAGTTTGGAAGCTTCTTCGTAGATACGAGCCTTTTCAGCGTCATCGTTCGTAAGAGTTGCTGCATAAAGGATTTCTTCTACATTTAATGCCTTCGGATCATTTTTAGCCAATGCTGTAATTTCATCATCAGACTTACCGATGATTTCAATGTTAGCAACTAAGCGAGAACGACGCAATTGCGGAAGGATTTCCTCAGCCAATGTGCTGTAAACAGAAGAAATATTCTTGATTTCCTGTTCGCGCTGTTCAGGATCCTTATACATAGACAATACACGCAATACCAAGTCTTTGTCTTGTAAATTAGACTTAGAAACCAATTCTTGGAAACCTTCCCAGTCTTGAGCAGTGTATTTAGCATCTACAGGAGCATCTACTTTCATTTTCTTCAGCTCATTAGCCAAATACTTATCTGTATTCTGCTCACGTCTTTCAGCCAAACCGGTATTCAGTTCAACACCACCATCAGGAGAAGCATAAGCCTGGATTTCGATAGCTACATTCTGATTCGGAGCCTCGTCAGCATTCTTTACCAAGTCTTTCCAATCCGTGATTTCACTCTTCTTTAATTCTTCAGAGCGAAGATTAGCCTGCTGAATCAAGAACATAATGCTTGCATCATGAGCTTCTTTAATAATACGCTGGAACTTGTCTGCCGCAATGGCTGCTTTTGCCGTAGCTGCATCAGCCAACTCAGAAGTAGCCAATACTCCTTCGCCAATTTTCACATCCGGCAATTTAACCGTCTTGTTCTTTACTTTCGCATCAAAAGTCAGATACAATTCGGATTTTTTCATTTCAGGCTTGTAAGTAAAGGTGGACTTCAACGTTGTGTTACCGCCTTCTTTATAAGCGATTACTTGGTTGTTTCCTTGTACTTTTTCACCCTGATAGGTGTACGCTGTACCCCATGCTTCACCACCTTCATAACGAAGCACCGGAGTAACAGTTACCACTGCTTTCTTATTAAACCACTTTGCAGGGTAAGTAACATTAATAGTTACAGGTACTTTTCCGCCGATAGTTTCCAGAGGTTGAGGCTCTGCCTTAATGTACTCTTCAGCCAACGGTTTCAACTTGTTTGAACAAGAAGAAAAAGCCAGAATTGCTGCCAACATTAAAAATGGCAATAAAAACTTTCTGTTCATAATCATACTGTAAATTTAAAATGTTATATAACTTTATTGTGTTATCTGTAAAGCTATTATTTTCTGCATATTTATGCAAAGCTAAAGTATATTCTTTTACCCTCGTAAAAAAGAACTCACAAAAATGTTCCTGTTAAGTTTTATTAATAAAATGTATTGCTATTTATCAGGAAACATATCAGTAAAATGTGCTTTTGTCCTTTCGCTTAGGTGTTGCAAAAATACCTTATATTTTCTAATCGTGAATCATAATAGGAAAGAAATTTCTATAAAAAATGTCCGTAAAAGCTCTCCATAATATAAAAAATACCCACATTCTTTTTAAAGAAATCAAGCCTTACTTCATTTGAATTGTTAGGCATAAAAAAAGATAAAGTCAGGCATAAATTTATCGTGTTTTCAAATAGATTTTTCAACTTATTCATAAATCAAGGTGAAAAGTTGCGAGGGTGCGAAGAGGTCGCAAGCTACAGAATGAATTTCTTCAGAGGTTACTCGGTCAATTTGCCGGGAAACTTCGTCCATCGAATCAAAGCGGTTATAATGCAGAAAACTCTTGCCCATGTTCAAAAACAATCCTTCTCGACTATCGACTGATATACCCAACTGCCCCAATGCTTGCTTCTTAGCCGCAGCAAGTTGCCGTTCGGTAAGTAGTGTAGTACAAAATTTTTCCAATTCACGGTACACCAATGTCATGGCTCGGTGCCGATTCTTCGGATCAGTACCGAAGTATATGCTAAAAAGACCCGTGTCTGTATAAGAGGTAATATTAGACTCTACATTATAAACCAAACCATTATGTTCGCGAAGTGAAAGATTAAGGCGATTATTCATGCCCAGTCCGCCCAAGATATTATTCAACAGAAACAAAGCTATACGTTTGTCGTCATACATACTAAAAGCACGGCTACCTATCATCACATGCGATTGATGCGTATCGCGTTGCAACTTAAGAAAAAAAGGTTGCACTATTTCCGGACATCGACGGTCAAGCGCACTGGTATGTGCCGGTATATCACGCATCAACTGCTCAGCCCATTGGACAATCTGCCCAAAATCGACATCACCCATCGAGAAGAAAACCATATTGTCTGGCGTATAAAAACGACGCATAAAGGAACGACCGCTCTCCGAATTAAAACTTTGCAACGAACTATCATCGCCTAAAATGTTATGCCCCAACGCATGCCCTTGAAAAAGCATATTCTCAAAGTCATCAAAAATAAGCTCCGACGGGCTATCCTCATACGAACTGATTTCATCTAAGATAACATCTTTTTCCTTCTCGATCTGCATCTCGGGAAAAGTAGAATGGAAAACCAAATCCACTAATAAATCAAAAGCACGCAAGAAGTGCTCCCGCATGAAAATTGAATAGACAAAGGTTTCTTCCTTAGTAGTATAAGCGTTCAACTCACCACCTACCGTTTCCATCCGGTTTAAAATATAATTTGCCCGATGTCGTTCGGTTCCTTTGAATAGCATGTGCTCCACAAAATGTGCTAATCCATATTCCGAAAGATTTTCATCGCGAGCACCGACATTAATAGCAAATCCACAATAAGCCACTGGTGAGTGAGTCGGCAAGTGTATTAATCGCAAACCATTCGACAAGGTAGATGAAACATATTCCATAATATCTTCGTTCATTTCTCGATTCAAACGCAAAACTACGCAAAAATATCAAACCCTCTCTCACCAGAAATAATTACCTATTTTCTTTTTATTCTTATTTCTTTTAATTGAAAAAATGAAGATTATTTCTTGTTGATAGCGTTAAAACTTTTCTGGAAGTTTATTTGTATGTTTGTTTATTAAATAAATGAATGGAGTTATAAATAAGCTATAAACAGGTTATTCATATCTTTTCTTTCTGTTTTTCATATGTTTAATATGATTATAATATTCGAAGTTAATAAGCAGTTGTGTGAATAAGTTGATGAGAAAATCAGCATGTGGAAATGCGTAAACAAGGTGTGGAAAGTTCGTCATAAATAAAAGGTTTATTTTTTGGTGCGTCTTATTTGTACATTGTATGGAGAAGTTTCCTAATCTTGCAAGTTTTATTTTTCATTATCTTTGCACGAGTTATTAGTAGATTATCAACCCTTTTATAACATCTAATTGACATTATATAAAGAAAAGTCTATATGCGTAAGTTGAAAGTTACCGAATTAAATAGATTGACTCCGGAGGCTTTTAAGAAGAGTAAGAAGATTCCTTTGATTGTAGTACTTGATCATGTAAGAAGTCTGAATAATGTAGGTTCTGTATTTCGTACGTCGGATGCTTTTCGGGTAGAAGCTATTTATTTGTGTGGAATTACAGCTTGTCCACCTCATGCTGAAATTCATAAAACGGCATTAGGTGCTGAAGATGTAGTGGAATGGGTATATTTTAAAGATACTTTGGAAGCTGTTGATAACTTAAAACAGCAAGGATATACAGTGTGTGCCATTGAGCAAACTGAAGGTAGTGTGATGCTTCCTGACTTATTAATAGACAAAACAAAAAAGTATGCCATTATTATGGGTAATGAAGTAAAAGGCGTTCACCAAGAGATTATTGATAAATGCAATTTATGTATAGAAATTCCACAATATGGTACTAAACATTCGCTTAATGTCTCTGTAACAGCAGGAATAGTGATGTGGGATTTCTTTAAAAACTTTGAGTTGTAGAATGCTATTGGGGAGTATTTTATAACATTCCGCTTTCAATTAAAAGAACGATTTGTTCTATTTGTGCATCTTTGCCTTGCGGATCGTATTCTGTTTTCAGACTGGCGCCGAACATACCCGCAAAAATATTCCAAAATCCAGCCCGAAAACTGCCTAAGAAAGCTTTTATCAAGTGAAAACTTGTCTGATTGCATTCTCTATCTATTAACTTTATCAACAGCTTTCCCTGTGCGAAAGTTAACTTTTTCAACTCTGGTTTATATTGAGCGAAAAGTTCTTTTTCCATTCGTTTTAAATGTTTTATACGTTCTTCTTCGGTGGGCATGGTTTCTATGTATTCGTATGTTTCTATTAAAGTATTGTAAACCATCTTGGCATAAGGAAGTGTTTTTTTTACATCACGTACTAATTTCCAGTATTTAACCTCTTCTTGTTTATTACGAAATTTAGGCTTTGGAAAAACATAAATAGAGTGTAAAGTAATTATGGCTATGGTATCATTTCCTTCGATGCTTGCCCGATAGTAGTTTTTGGGCAACACATTCATTTTAATGGACTGCTCTTGTCCTTTTATAGGAAAAGAATGTAGATTGAAAAGAATGGTTAATAGAATAATATGTAGGAGTCCATTTTTCATGAGATGCAAATTTAGACACAAACTTATCAAAGCATATACAAAGAATGCTAAGAATTATTTATCTTTGCCAAATCAAATATTTAACTAAGCGAACAAATATGAATAAAGTATTTACATCTATGGCAATAGGACTAACATTTATGTTGAGTGCCTGTAATTCAGCAGAGAAAAATAATGTTCAAGGAAGAGATGGTAATCCTTTTATGAACGAGTATGCAACTCCATTCGGTGTTCCGCCGTTTGATAAGATTAAGATAGGGGACTATAAGCCTGCTTTTCTTCAGGGGATAGAGGAAGAAAAGCAGGAAATAGAAGTTATCTGTAATAATTCAGAAGAGCCTACTTTCGAGAATACAATAGAGGCAATGGACAAAACGGGAGAACTTTTGCGTAAAGTGAGTATTGTATTTTATGGACAAAATAGTGCAAATACATCAGATGAAATGCAAGCCTTGAGTCGGGAAATGTCTCCGCTTTTGTCTAAGCATAGAGATGATATAGCATTAAATCCGAAGTTATTTGCTCGTGTTAAGGCTATATATGATCAGCAGGAATCTTTAAATTTGGATGATGAACAGCTCAGATTATTAGAAAATACCTATAAAGATTTTGTTCGGGGAGGTGCGAATCTTTCAGAAGATAAACAGGAAAAACTGCGTGAATTGAATAAGGAAATAGCTATGCTCCAACTCACTTTCAGTCAAAATATGCTGAAAGAAACGAACGATTTTCAATTGATTATAGAGCAACAAGAGGATTTGTCAGGTTTGCCTGATAACTTGATAGCTAATGCTGCAGAAGCGGCTAAATCTGCTGGTATGGAGGGAAAATGGTTATTTACCTTGCATAATCCGAGTGTGATGCCTTTCCTTCAATATGCCGATAATCGTACACTTCGCGAACAAATATTCAAAGGATATACTAATAGAGGTAACAATAACAATGATGCAGATAACAAGGAAATCGTAAAACAATTAATTACAAAGCGTTTGGAGAAAGCTAAGTTGATGGGATATGAGGACTATGCAGCATTTGTATTGGAAGATAGAATGGCGAAGACACCTGAAGCTGTTTATAATCTGTTAGACCAAATATGGAAACCGGCTTTAGAGAAAGCTAAAGAAGAGCTGACGGATATAAATGAAGAGATAAAAAAAGAAGGCAATAATTTTGAGGCTGAAGGTTGGGACTGGCGTTACTATTTTGAGAAAGCTAAAAAATCAAAGTTTAATTTAGACGAGAATGAGATTCGTCCTTATCTTGAATTAAATAATGTGCGTGAAGGTGCTTTCTATGTAGCCAATCGTCTTTATGGTATTACTTTTACACCTATTAAAAATATTCCGTTGCCTCATCCGGATGCGCAAGCTTTTGAATGTAAAGATAAGGATGGTACACATTTAGGTGTACTTTACATGGATTTCTTTCCAAGAACAAGCAAGCGAGGCGGAGCGTGGTGTGGTACATATCGTTCGCAAACCTATAAAGATGGCAATCGTGTGGCTCCGGTAGTAACTATCGTATCTAATTTTACTCAGCCAGCACCCGGGCAACCGGCTTTGCTAAGTGCAGATGAGGCAAATACACTGTTCCATGAATTCGGACATGCGTTGCATAATCTGTTCAAGAATGTACATTATTATGGTGTATCCGGCGTGCCGCGCGATTTTGTGGAGTTACCTTCTCAGGTAATGGAACATTGGGTATTTGAACCTGAGATACTGAAAGTTTATGCTAAGCATTATCAGACGGGTGAAGTAATTCCGACTGATTTGATTGAAAAGTTAGACAAGAGTGGCAAGTACGGACAGGGTTTTGCTACAGTAGAATATTTGGCTGCTTCTTATCTGGATATGGATTTTCATGTATTAAAGGATGTTGATGCAAATATAGACATAATGAAATTTGAAGATAATGTCTTAAACCGACGTGGATTGCTGAAGCAAATACCTTCACGTTACCGAACAACTTACTTTAATCATACAATGGGTGGAGGCTATACAGCAGGTTATTATAGTTATATATGGTCTGAAGTGTTGGATTGTGATACTTACCAAGCTTATAAAGAGACAGGCGATATATTCAATCAAGATGTGGCATATAAGTTTCGTTACGATGTATTGACTGATGGAGGCATATATGATGCGATGGATATGTACAAAAAGTTTCGTGGACATGAGCCTGACGTGAAGCCTTTATTGAAAAATAGAGGTTTAAGATAAAGTTTTTTTTAATTTGAATAGGGTAGTGTAAAATAAACTGTGTCAGTAAAGAATAAAATATTAACTTTGCTGACACAGTTTATTTTACATACTCATGCATTACTTAAATATAATCGTTCGGACGAATTTATTTTTGTATATAATATAATGATTCTATAGTGTTGTTATCTAAATGTTATAATAGTTTTGCCCTTCTTGATGTGAAATGGCGAAGTACACTATAGTTTATCCTTTTTTTCGTATACCATACTTCTTTTCAAACAATGTCACGTTCTTGTTTCCCCACTCAATCATGGCATCGATAATGGGAATGAGTGTCTGTCCTACGGGTGTGATGGTATATTCGGAGCGAGGAGGAAGTTCAGGATAGATAGTTCTGGAAACTAAACCGTCTTTTACTAATTCTTTCAGTTGTAAATCGAGCACACGAGGTGTGGCTTCGGGGAATAGTTTATGAAGCTCACTGGGACGTAGGGCGCGGTGGCGTAGTTCATCCAATATGCAGGACTTCCATTTGGAGCCAATCAGGCTCATGGTTAGTCGTAAAGGACAATCCAAGTCAACGGGTATCTTTCTTTCGTACATAGTTTTACATTCAATTGATATTATATCACAAAGGTAAGGATAATCTTCTGTTACCAGGGTATACCGAATAATTTTTCAATACCTGAATAATTTATCGGTACTTGTATGTATTGATGGCATCATTTACATTTGCACATATCAATAACGAACGAATTAAACTTTTAATCTTATGAGAGCAACAATCGAAGAGTACAAGGCAGTAGAAGAAGCTGCCATGAAGTTTGTGAAGAGTGTAGCAGAAGGTAAAAGCGATTATGCTAAAGAGTTGTTCATTAATGAGGCTGTGTTGTTCGGTTATCTGGATGGAAAACTGGAACATGGAAGCATCGATCAGTTTTATGATAATGTGGATACAGTAGGCGCGGATAAAGGCTTCAAAGCACGGGTGGATGTCATTGACGTGGAAGAAACTCTTGCAGTAGTTCGTGTATTGGAAGAAAACTGGGGAGGCCGCATTGATTTTACGGACTATCTGTTGCTGATGAAAATGGATGGACAGTGGCGGTGCGTAGCGAAAGCTTACAATCAGAATTCTAACACCATACAAAAATAATAGCAGGAGGAAAGGGTATGAAAATAACGGTTATTACGGGAAGTCCTCGTAAGAAAGGCAACAGTTTTGCCATGACAGAAGCGTTTGTCAAAGAAGCAGAGAAAATAGGTCATACCGTGCAGCAGTTCGATGCCGCATTCCTGAAAATTGGCGGTTGCCATGCCTGCCAGACTTGCTTCAAAACGGGAAAGGCTTGCTCGTTTGATGATGATTTCAACTTGATAGCGCCTACTATTCTGGATGCTGATGCTATCGTGTATGTAACTCCTGTTTATTGGTATTCCATTCCGTCGCAGATAAAGGGAGTGATAGACCGGATTTATTCATTCTGTGTGGCTGGTAAAGACATATCGGGCAAGAAATGTGGTCTGATAACTTGTTGTGAAGAGCATGATCCGACTGTAATGGACGGTGTGCGCATCCCTATTGAACGTTCGGCTGCTTTATTGAAATGGGATATGGTAGGTGAGGTGCTTATCCCAAGTGTGTTGAATGAAGGAGATATTGACAAGACAGACGGTTGTAAACAAGCAGAGG
>CAZOKT010000088.1:0-8952 GCA_964580505.1 uncultured Parabacteroides sp.
CAAAAACTATTGGAGGTGAAAGTTGTAGCTGATATGATAAAACTCCCTATATTCAATAATTAATTCATCTCCTTGAATAGGAGTAATAGGAAGTATGTCCTTTGCGGAATTATTCTGATGGGTAAAAGTCCCCTTTATCTCTGTCTGTGTAGGATTATACAGGAAAAGCTGTGCTCCTTCAGGAAGTTCATATTCAGTGATAGTGCTCCGCTCGAACGGATACCCAACCTCCATACTTTAGTGCCATCAGCAAGTACGAACTTCGTTCCAGAGTTATCTGGTGTCAGGTCTGTCATAAACTTATATGCAAAGCGGTTAAGTGCTCTTAGTCCCTCTGCTTCCATAGATCAAGGCGAAGTTGGGCATCAAGATCAGAGTTAGGCATAACTTCATAAGGAATATTGGCTGAACTACGCAATATATTCAGTGACAAAGGAATTCCTCCATGACTAATCTGCCCCATCATGTAAAATGAGTATAAGGAAATAAGAAAGATAATAATAATAATACAATGCACTCTTGTCGTATGTATCTTACGCTTTATCCAAATTTCTATCATCAACGCGAATCCCCAGATTGTAGCTACATTCTGGGGATTCAAATCAATACAATTATACAATGTTCAAAGGTAGCGATAATATCCGTAATAGGAGTACCTATACAAAATAAAAACACGAAATCAGAGGTTTATGACCTACAGACTCCGTGCTTCTTCTTATGAAAAACAACTAAAAGAATCAATGTGAACCGTGATTATTACGAGAACCTTGACGACCATTTCTTGGGGAACGTTCCTCATATCCATCTGGCTTTGGTATTAATACTTTATGAGATAATTTAAATTTTCCTGTTTTTGGGTCAATATCTACCAGTTTTACAGTAATAGTATCTCCTTCTTTTAAACCGGCTTGTTCTACGGTATCCAGACGTTTCCAATCGATTTCTGAGATATGCAATAAACCGTCCTTGCCTGGCATAAACTCAACAAATGCACCGTAAGGCATAATAGAAGATATTTTACCTTCATATACTTCGCCAATTTCAGGTACTGCCACTATTGATTTAATTGCACGCATTGCTGCATCAATGCTTTTTTTATTCACGGCTGATATTTCAATCTTGCCTACACCATCAATCTCTTCAATCAGGATAGTGGCTCCACTCTTTTCTTGGATTCCTTGTATAATCTTACCGCCCGGACCAATGATTGCGCCAATAAATTCTTTTGCAACCGTCAGTGTTTCAATACGTGGAGCATGCGGCTTTAAGTCAGGACGTACTTCAGGTTGGGCCTCCAATATCTTATCTAAAATATACATACGACCTTCGCGAGCTTGTGCCAACGCACGTTCCAATATCTCATAAGAAAGACCATCTACCTTGATGTCCATCTGTGTAGCGGTTATGCCATCTTTTGTACCTGTTACTTTAAAGTCCATATCACCTAAGTGGTCTTCATCTCCTAAAATATCAGAAAGAATTGCATAATTCGTACCATGATTTTCTGAGATTAATCCCATCGCGATACCTGATACCGGCTTCTTCATTGGCACTCCCGCATCACGTAGTGCTAATGTGCCTGCGCATACCGTAGCCATAGAAGACGAACCGTTCGATTCCAGAATATCAGACATTACACGTACTACGTACGGATAATTCTCCGGAATCATTCGCTTCAATGCGCGCCAAGCCAAATGTCCGTGTCCAATCTCACGACGTCCTACACCTCGCTGAGCCTTAGCTTCGCCTGTTGAAAATGGAGGAAAGTTATAATGCAAAAGGAAACGTTCTTTTCCATGTGTTAATACGTCATCTATTATCTTCTCATCATCTTTTGTACCTAACGTAACTGTAGACAACGATTGCGTCTCACCACGTGTGAAGATAGCTGCTCCATGAGGTCCCGGCAAGCAATCTGTTTCAATCCAGATTGGGCGGATCTCCGTTGTTTTACGTCCATCCAAACGCTTTCCTTCATCCAAGATGGCGCGACGCATAGCTTCTTTTTCCACATCATGATAGTACCGGTCAATCATGCCAACCTTCTCTTCGGTCAGTTCTTCTTCCGTAAATTGAGATTTATATTCCTCTACAATAGTGTCGAAAGCCTCTGCACGTTGGTGCTTATCTGTGCCGGAAGTCGCTACAGCGTAAGCTTTTGCATAGCATTTATCATGTACATCTTTACGTAATTCTTCGTCATTCACTTCGTGGCAATACTTACGTTTAACGGTCGTTCCGCATGCTTCCATCAATTCCATCTGAGCTTGACATTGTACCTTGATTGCTTCATGAGCAACCTTGATAGCATCCAACATTTCAGATTCCAGAACTTCATTCATCTCACCCTCTACCATCATGATATTATCCAATGTGGCACCTACCATGATATCAATGTCCGCTTTCTCCAATTGAGAGAATGTTGGATTGATGATAAACTGGCCGTCTACTCGTGCAACACGCACTTCCGAAATCGGACCGTTAAAAGGAATATCAGAGACGGCTAATGCGGCAGATGCAGCCAAGCCTGCCAATGCATCCGGCATATCTTCACCATCAGCTGAGAATAATATGATATTTACATAAACTTCGGCGTGGTAATTATCTGGAAATAAAGGACGTAATGCACGGTCAACCAAACGTGCTGTTAGAATTTCATAATCAGAAGCCTTACCTTCACGCTTGGTAAAACCTCCCGGAAAACGGCCAAAAGCAGAAAACTTCTCTTTATATTCAACTTGCAAAGGCATAAAATCAACCCCAGGATTTGCCTCTTTTGCGGCACAAACAGTCGCAAGCAGCACTGTATTGCCCATCCGAACCGTCACAGCACCGTCTGCCTGCTTTGCCAATTTCCCGGTCTCAATGGTGATCTCTCTTCCATCACCCAACTCGATCGTCTTGTTAATTGGATTAAGCATCATTTCTTTTTATTTTTCTCATCTAAAATTGCCGCAAAGGTAAAAAAAGTTTGATTAAGAATCTATTAAATAGGAATTAAATCAGAGGCTTTGCTTAAAATAATTTCTAAATAATAATCCATCCATTACCTTTCCGCAATTTATGCCTATATTCATTCACAAAATAAGCTATATTCCCCGAGGAACATAGCTTACTAATTTTTCAATGTTAACTATCTTTTACTTATGAACAACGCAATACCTGGCCTAATCGAAGTATCGTTGTACTCTTTATCCCATTCAATTCGCACAATTTAGATACCGTCGTTCCATACTTCTTTGCTATAGCCCCCAAGGTATCGCCCGATTTGATTTTATGATAAACAGGTTGTGCATTTTCCGTATTCGCCTTTTCTGCATTAATCTCACTTACAGCTTCTGCCTGAGCTGCTACGCGTATCTCTTTTTGTTCGTCAATCTGCGTGCGCGCGGTATAGTTTTCTCCCGCCGAGCAACGTAAAGCCTGCCCTATGCGCAATACTGTAGTAGGTTTAATACCGTTCAAACGGCACAACTCACTGACTGTTGTCCCATAAATACGGGCAATCTTGCCCAATGTGTCACCCGATTTTACACGATGATAAACCAACCGATCGCTGGAAGAGGTATAAATATTGCTTTTCTTTCCGTTAATTTTTAAATTGCGAAATACATACGTGTCTTGAATAGGTACACCATTCTCGAAATCAATAATATCAGCCGGATTAATAGCTTGTCCTAAAAAACGTGTTTCAAAATGCAAATGCGAACCTGTTGAACGCCCTGTATTTCCCCCCAAACCTATCGGGTCTCCTGCATGTACTATATCATTCACGTTAACCAATTGCTTTGAAAGGTGTCCATATATCGTTTCCAATCCATTGGGATGGCGAATTACCACATAATATCCATAACCACGACGTTCATAATTACGAATACGAACCTTGCCATCAAATGCTGCACGTATCGTATCTCCGGTATATACTTTTAAATCAATCCCTTTGTGCATGCGTCTGCGACGAGGACCATATTTCGAAGTAACACGAAGCATCGTATCTATAGGAAAGACGAAAGATGAACAATCTATTATGCAAGAATCAGGAAAATCAACCTTTGTTTCTCCCCTAAATGGGTCTACCCAGCGCGTATTCCAATTGGAACCGTAAAGCTCATCCGCGGGAAACATCAAGTTTTCACGAGCAATTTCAGCATCCAATACAGCTTCCGCCAACTTTTCTTTAACCATATCTTTTTTTAAGCCAACTCGTTCAGCCATTAATTCAGACACTTGACGCTCCATTACCGTATTTGCTTGATCAATGGTCACAAGAGGCGTAGATTTTTTTTCCGGTTCTGAGGCTTTCATCGCTGGAAGCATCAGTAATCCCACGCAAATAGACAATATTGATTTGATAGTCATTTTAATCCAACTTATAAGAATTGATTTTAGAACTTTATTGATTTTCCTCAAAAAAAAGGATGTTCAAAGTTCGATATTTAGATTTTTCTGACAAAATAAATTGTAGAAAATTTTCGTTATTCAATCTGAAGTTTTTTAAATATTCTTGTAAGTAAAAGAATAACAGGCGATTATAAAAATATGTTTTATAACATATTTAGCTAATTAAACGCCAATTAAGTTTGTTTGCATACAATGTTTTCAATCTTTCGTTCAATATCCGATAGGTTTCGCTCAATAATTCCGGGTCTTCGTCCAAAACTTCAATGGCTAAATCTCGAGCATATTGAAGGATTTGTCCATCGGTGGCAAGATTGGCTATTTTTAGCCCAATGCCTTCTCCACTTTGGCGTGTCCCTTCCAAATCGCCTTGACCTCGTAAGCGCAAATCAGCTTCGGCTATTTCAAAACCATTATTACTATTTACCATTATTTCCAAACGCTTACGCGTCTCATTACTCAACTTAAAAGAAGAAACTAATACGCAATAGGATTGTTCTGCTCCCCGTCCTACACGTCCGCGTAATTGGTGCAATTGAGAAAGTCCGAACCGTTCAGCGCTCTCTATCACCATAACAGATGCATTCGGCACATTTACACCGACTTCTATAACAGTTGTGGCCAGCAAGATTTGAGCTTCTCCAGATACAAACTTTTGCATTTCAGCTTCTTTGTCAGAGTTTTTCATTTTTCCATGTACCATGCAAACTTTGTACTCTTTAAACTCTTCTTTGAATACTTCAAACCCATCTTCCAAACTTTTATAATCCAATTTCTCGCTTCCTTCTATTAAAGGATAAACCACATAGACCTGCCTTCCTTTCTGAATTTCACTTCTCAGAAAGGCAAATAGTTCTTTCTTCCGATTATCATATCGATGCAATGTTTTAATGGGCTTACGTCCCGGAGGAAGTTCATCTATTACAGATACATCCAAATCTCCATACAAAGTCATTGCTAAGGTACGCGGAATGGGCGTTGCGGTCATTATCAACACATGCGGTACCGTTTTCGTATTCTTTTTCCATAAACGGGAACGCTGCTCTACGCCAAAACGATGTTGCTCATCAATAATCGCTAAACCCAGAGAAGAAAAACATACCGTCTCTTCAATCAACGCATGCGTACCGATAACGATTTGGATTTCCCCGTTTGCGATAGCCGGTAATAATTTATCCCGTTCTTTCTTGCGTGTAGAACCTGTCAATAAAGCCACTTTTACATCCATGTCTTTTAGGAATGCCTTAATCGTGACATAGTGTTGATTAGCCAATATTTCCGTTGGTGCCATCATGCAGGCCTGGCAATGATTATCTAATGCCAATAACATGGAAAGAAGCCCGACTAACGTCTTTCCACTTCCCACATCACCTTGCAATAATCGGTTCATTTGCATTCCGCTTCCCATATCTGCCCGAATTTCTTTGACTACCCGCTTTTGGGCATTTGTCAATTCAAATGGCAAGTAATCTCTATAAAAGGTATTAAAATAATGCCCGACTGTAGGAAAGGGGATTCCACGTAAAGCCCTTTTTCGTGAATGAGAAGTCCGGAGGATATTCAATTGGATAAAAAAAAGTTCATCAAACTTCAAACGGAGCATAGCAGCTTTCAGTTTCCCAACTGTTTCCGGAAAATGGATATTACGAAGTGCCTCCGAAAGGGAAAGCATTTGAGTTTTATCCAATATCTTTTGAGGTAGAATTTCCGGGATATTCCAATTCAGGCTGCTCAATAAAGCATATTGCAGATTTTGAATCGCACGCGAATTGAGGAAGGACTTCTTCATTTTATCCGTAGTATTATAAAAAGGAGTCAGTCCGTTTGCCACCTGTCCGGCTTGTTCTATCGGGTCGATATCCGGATGCACGATATTATAGATATGTCCGAATTCCGTAGGTTTACCGAATACAATATATTCCACACCGATTTTTACCTTTTCCTGTACATAGCTTAAGCCTTTAAACCAAACCAAATCAAGTGTTCCTGTCCCATCCGTAAACTTTCCGATAAGTCGCTTTGCCCGCCCTTCTCCCACTTGGTCAAAAAAGAGTATCTTTCCTTTTAATTGAATATAAGGCATAGCCCCCGTTATCTCGGATATTTTATAAAAACGGCTGCGATCTATATATTTATAAGGGAAATAATAAAGCAAATCCTCATACGAAACGATATCCGCTTCTTTTCGCAAAACATCAGCCCTGCGAGGACCTACTCCCGGCAAATAGGTAATAGCACGCTTATCAAGCTCCAGCTTCATGGCTTACCCTTTTTACTATCAGCCGGGCTGCCTGCGTAGATGCGCCGGATGTGCCTAAATCTTTAATTATGGAGGCATATCCTTCCAACATTCGGGCACGATAAGTCGCATCATACAGAATCCGGCTTAATTCTGCTTCAATCTGTTCTTCCGAGAAACGTGCACCAAACAATTCTTGCACAATTTCTCTTCCGGATATCAAATTCACCAAAGAAATATAAGGTGTATGAAAGAAATGCTTAAATACGAAGTTGGCCAACTTCCCGCCTACGACGGAATAGCAAACCACTTGCGGTACACGAAACAATGCCGTTTCTAATGTAGCAGTTCCGGATGTCACCAATGCAGCTTCGCTATGGGAAAGTAAAGGATAAGTCTGATTGAAAACAATCCGGGTATTACTTCCGCATAAGAATTGCTGATAATAGTCTGCTTCAATAGCCGGAGCTCCGGCTATCACCGCTTGATATTCCGGATGCTTTGCCGCTACACGCAGCATAACCGGCAGATTGTCCCGGATTTCTTGCTTCCGACTTCCGGCTAATAGAGCCAGAATCGGCTTTTCATCCAACCGATTCATCCGATAAAAGTCTGTACGGCTTATCGGATTGCCCAATCGATAAGCCTCAACCGAATCCATCGAGGGATTTCCTACATAATCTACTTCATAATTCAGTTTCCGGAAAAAAGCAGGTTCAAAAGGAAGGATGGAATAAACATAGTCAACATACTTCCGAAATTTAGTTATTCTATATTGCTTCCATGCCCATAGTTTCGGGGAAATATAGTAATGAACCGGCAGACATAATTCGGTCTTTGCAAATTGTGCTATCTTCAGGTTAAATCCGGGGTAATCCACTAATATTACCACATCTGGCTGATATGTCCGAATATCCTCTTTACATACCTGCATATTGCGCAGTATTGTACGCAGATTCATCAGCACCGGGATAAAGCCCATAAAAGCCATTTCCCGATAATGTTTCACCAGCGTTCCACCCACGCGCTGCATCAAGTCGCCACCCAAGTAGCGGAAATCAGCCCGAGGGTCTTCTGCCTTCAGCGCGCGCATCAAATTAGATGCATGTAAATCTCCGGAAGCTTCACCGGCTATGAGGTAATATTTCATTTTCTTGAATCAATCAATTTTCCAACTTTCCAATTGCGTCATAAAGGCATAATCCGTTACATCCAACTTACAAGGTACTAACGAAGCATAGCCTTCTTTCAATACTTTATCATCATTATTCGCAAGTGTATCATCATTCCGGAAATGCCCGGTCAGCCAGAATACCGGTCTCCCATTCGCATCTTCTCCGCGCTTGAACTCCTTAACCCAACGTCCGTCTGCTTGATGACACACTTTTATTCCTTTCACAGGAATATCTGTCGGGACATTCAGGTTTAAATAAGTCCCGTGAGGCAATCCTTCTTGCAAGACCTTTTCCGCCAAAGCCTTTCCCAAACGACAACATTCCGTGAAATCTGCATCCGCACGATGATTCAGCAAAGAGACTCCTATTGAAGGGATACCAAAGACACATCCTTCAGCTGCTGCTCCCATCGTTCCGGAATAGTTGACACAAATCGCCATATTCCCGCCATGGTTGATACCGGAAACCAACAAATCCGGTTCACGTTCCAGCACCTCATTAATAGCCAGTTTGACGCAATCCACCGGCGTCCCCGTACAACTGTATATCGTCAAACCCTCTTCTTGCTGTTCTATCTTACATTTAATAGGCACCAACGAAGTAATCGCACTCGACATTCCCGAACGAGGTCCGTCTGGTGCCATCACAACCACATCACCCAAACACCTTAACGTCCGTATCAATTCGTTTATCCCTTTTGCGCGAAATCCATCATCATTCGTAATCAGGATTAAAGGTTTTCCATTCTTTACCATTATAATATATATACTTGATTAAACTCTGCCAAAGATAATGCCTTTGCGTGAATCTTGGAAATAAATTTCAAAACCTTCACTTCTTTGTAACAAGGGGTTGGCATGAAACTTTCTTTTATCGCATTCATTCTCTTCAGAGTGCATGAAGTTAGAAGTTCACGGACTCTGAACTTAGAACATCACGGACTCTGAACTTAGAACATCACGGACTCTGAACTTAGAACATCGCGGACTTTGAACTTAGAACTTCATGAACTTTGAACTTACCGCTTCATGCTCGCTGAAGTTTTAAGGGTTGTTCCTCTTCAATTTACATCTTATGTCGAACTTACGTATTTAAGAAATATTTGTCAAATAGAAAACCTCTACATATACCTCTTTTTCT
>CAZOKT010000089.1:0-8928 GCA_964580505.1 uncultured Parabacteroides sp.
GAAATGTTTGCCGCCGAGACTTTGCTATCCCACCAGTCACGGACATAATGCGGGTTAGCCACAGAGACAAGTTCGTTTAATCCCGGTCCATAGACATCTCCTGTGTTATAACCGTTATATTGTGTGAAGTCGAAGAAGGAATAATACCAACCCAACGTATAATTATGTTCAATTTCTTTGGCAGACAATTTCCCGGTCAATTCGAGCGTATTCGTCCATAGCTTATGGTCCGGATTAAAGCAAAGTGGATCGCCGGAACGGACAGAGTCGATGTCTATGTACGTTTTGTTACCAGTTCTGGAGTTGATATACCAATAATTATAGATAGGGTCTTCACTTGTCCGGTAACTAAGATTTTCCACGCAGGCATAGTCGAGGTTGCTGTGTCCGAACGAAAATCGGTCGCGCAGGTTCATCCAGTCGGTAATCTTATGTGTATAAGTCAACCGGATGTCCAGGTTGCGGCGACGCATCTGGTTATTAGCTATATCATTAAATACATCTTCATAGTTGCAAAACGGATTGCGTTCGCCACTACTTGCAACCAGTTGGTCGCCATCCACCGTATACACATCTCCCGGCATGGTCGGTGCTCCACCAATGTCTGTAGTGTAATAATCATCACAAAAATTTACGCTGGCATCCAAATATCCATTCTTGCCAATCTGTGTGCCGATGGCAAACAGACCGGAAAAACGTTCGGCATTGACCATTCGATAACCATCGCCATTTGCATAATGAATATTAGCCTGATAGTTTACCGGTCCATAAAGTTTCCCTCCAAACCCGACAGTCGCCTCCTTTTGTTCCCAACTACCATAACTGACACTGGCATTAGCCGAAAATCTGTCAGAGGGTTTCTTTGTAATGATGTTTATCACGCCCCCCATTACGGAATGACCGGCCAAAACAGACGCAGGGCCTTTGATTACCTCGATAGATTCGACAGATGAGAGATCCCCGAAAGGTACATTATTTGTCAATGAACGTTCGTCTCGAATACCGTCGTAAGCAATCACTGCATCAGTTGTACCACGTATGCTATACCGCTGGAATGCGCCCAACTGGTCGCTGCTTTGAATAACACCCGGCAGGAAGCGGACAGCATCTTCCAGATTTTGGATATGTTTACGTTCCAAAGTTATATGATCCAATTTGGTAACAGTAATGGGCAGATATTTGATGGGAATATCCATATTTAACAAGCCTATTTCTTGTTCTTGCAGAGGCTTTTTCTGGAGAGCGGTAATAACAACTTCTTGTAAGTCATGTGTTCGCAAACTATCTGCAGCCTGTTCGGTTTGTCCGAAAACGGAAAGCGGACGGATTGCTGCAAGTATCAATAAAATTGTATTTTTCATCGTTTTACATTTAACATGGTTAATATCTTATTTACTTTTCGAACGATCCATTTTAATGAAAGGACAACCCCGGTCAGCGAAAGGACTGTTCCTCCCAACAGCAGCGTGTGCATCACGATGTTCCAAAGCAACGGACGGCCTGAGAACAGTTTGAAGTTCAGGCTATGCAAACCACTATATAAAAAGCGTCGAAGCCTTCCGTCATCATCAACTCGTCTTTGGGACAAGGTCTCCGGATGGTAATACAACTTCGTATGCAGGGCGTCATCAACCGATACCCGATAGACCGGTAACGAAGCTTTTTCCCCTCTCCGTCCGAAATAATCGCCATCTTCTTCGGTTAATAATTCCATTTTCCATCGAATGCTATCTCCCAATTGTTTCCCGACATCTGCACGAACCATAGATTCTGTCAGCAGGAATGGCTTGACAAACAAGCTGTCCGACGCATCGACATTCATGACGGTATGGCTGCTTTGTACTTTATAATAAGGATACTGGTTCCACGAGCTCCATGTGATGCTTTTGATGCTATCCGATGCAGCCAGAATTTTCCTGTAATCTAATGCATACCGTTCTATCGGAAGCATCTGGTTCATACGAAATTCCATAGGAGGTCGTCTTTTCTGTCCTTGAGGAGCTTTTTTCAGCCAGTCCGGAAGATCTGTTAATGACATCATGCCACTAAAAGCGAATGTGATGGCAAAAAGACCAAAAAACATACCACTGATGAAGTGCCATTTCATCCAACCTTTTCGATAAGGCGATCTCCAGTCTTTTGCCACTTTCTGTCGTTTTCTCCAGCTATGGATACCTATTCCCCATCCAACGAGACACATCAAGCAACCGATGCCTGCCGTCCATTTAACAAACTCCGTCCATAGTGTTTGATGCTGACGCAAAAAGGTAAAATAAACCCAATGAGGAATTGCTCCAATCCACGCCCAAAAACGGTTATCTTTATCCGTAAACTGGAGGACACGTCCATCGCGCGCTGTCATATAAAGTTGGTGTTTCTTGGTATCGGCAAAATGATATTTGTAAATCGGCATTTCGTTATTCAAACGTCCGAATGGTATCCATTGGTCTACTTTGTATAATGTATCGATACGCTCGATCGGAGCATCGCACCAAAGACGAAGAGTCTTATCCCTGACCTGCTCATTGAAAACCTCGACCGGTTGCAATGTGTCCAGATAGAAAACTCCCGGAACGTTTCTCCCGTTAAACCGTACAATGGGTCTGTCAAAACGCATTTCGATGGAGAATGATTGCAAATGAGCGGAATCCGGCACCAACGCCAATATACGGTCTATCGGGATATCTAACTGAGGAAGGGGTTTTTGCCTTTGATTCAGATAGGCCTGCGAAGCACGAGGAAATTGATGATAAATCATCACGATACCGGAAACGAACCACATCAAAAAGAGCAGACACAGCAACAATCCCAATATGCGGTGAATGCAAACTGCTATTTTTCTTACTGATAGCATATTCGTCAAAATTTGAATTTGTTATAACGTTTCTTCTCCCTGTGCGTATGCCTGTTTCTTTTCGTTGATGTCTATGGCTTTATGAAGCAACGTAAAACGGATATGTTCTATATAAAGTTGCTGGATGGCAGGATTTTCTCCTAGTCCTTCCATGCGGACAGTTACCTGATACCCTTTTTCTTCTAACGCTTGCTTCATCTCTACATCAATGTCGTTTTTTGCATGGTCGCCGGCAACAAACATAAAAGGTACAAGCTGAACCCGTTTGTTTTCTCCCGCTTTTTCGCTGATGCGTGCCACAGCATCGTCAAACGAAGGGTAGCCTTCCACGGTCCCGACGGCAAAATCCTTATATCCTTTAGCTTGCAACATATAGTCCAACATGGCATATTGAGCAGTTTCCGGTGTATAGGTTCCATGTCCGACCAACAAAGTAAATCCATTTTCGATTCTTTTTCCGGCAAGTGCGTCAATGACGGCTTCATAATCTTCGGGCGTATATAACAAAGGATGTCCTAAACGAATTTCTTTAAACAAGGGTCGCATCAATTCAATATCATGGTGGAGCGACTCCATTTCAATCCCATTGATGATGTTTGCAGACTGTACAACAACGTGTGTATAACCTTCTGCTTTTAATTGGGCTAATGCCTCGATCGGATTTTGCTTCCGAATGCCTCGCTTTGCCAACCGATACGCGATGATTCGTGAGGTGTAAGCCTCGCGTACTTCCAGTTGAGGAAATTCGTCTTTTACTTTTTGATTGAGTGCATCAATCGTGAGGGAACGTGTGTCATCATGTGTTGTACCGAAATAGATTAGCAACAAAGCTGCCTTATCTCCGTTCTGTAACTCTTGCACCATATCCGAGTGTACATAATTCTCTCCGGAATGGGCATACACCTGCATAAACATATTGCATATAAGAATACATGCAATGAACAATTGTTTTAGGTCCATTTCACTATGTAATTTAAATATGTAAATAATGATTCCATGAATCACTTTCCTGCGTATCTTCCTAATCCCGGGAATATACGAGTTTATCTGTCTTGGCAGGTTTCCTGACTTTCCCCAAAGAAGCTTTCTTGCCTTCCCACCGGTTTTCTCCGGAAGTGGCATTGTGGGTTAAGCTCTTTTTATGAAAGGGGATTACAGTAGCGGGTACTGTTCCGGATTTTCACCGGATTCCCTTTTAAAGAAGCGATAGGACAATCGCTTGCTTCACCAATACGGCACAAAGGTAAACACTCTTTACGAAACAAGGCGTGTTTCTCCTGCATTTTTAATATTTTTATTACTATATACCTGTCCCCTTGGCGAAATGATTTAATCTTTTATGTCGAACATACGTTAATTCGCATCTGGAAGAAGAGAGAAAAACATACTGTATGTAACCGACAATTGATACAGTACCAACTGCTCGTTACGTACTGTATGAACCGACTCATTGGTACTGTATGAACCGACAACTACGTACTGTATCAAACTTTTTGCACCTCCAAAATCGCCGTTTTTGTTGATTTAGATCAAGAAAATTAAGATTTCGAGAAGAAAAATTGGGAAAGTCGGAAATAATTTCTATTTTTATAATAGAATTCAAATGGAAGATGCCAGCAGATTCATTATTTCATTTCCTTTTGTAATTTTTACCTAATTTACAACTTCTCGTAAAAAGTTATTTTCAAACTATTTTTCAAAATATAACAGAGGTGGTAAAGCAATATAGTTAACTATAAACGGTTCGCTTCTTAGGCAGAAAAATAATCTCTTTCGCCTAAAGAAGGAGAACGCTCTCGTTTGTCGGAAACTTTCTCTGCCGTGGTCGCATCTTTTGGAAAGAATTAAGGAAAAAGCGTTACCTTTGTAGGGCGTTAAAGTGTGGTAACAAATGAAGACATTAAATTGCAAAGGGACGTTGATAAGGTTGGATAATCCACTGGTTATGGGGATATTGAATGTTACACCCGATTCGTTTTATGCCGGAAGCCGAAAGCAAACGGAAGCGGAGATAGTGACGCGGGTCGAGACAATCTTGAACGAAGGCGGCTCTATTATTGACATCGGGGGCTATTCCTCACGTCCGGATGCAGAGGATATGCCTGAAGAGGAAGAGATGAGCCGGCTGGAAACAGCGCTTCGGATTATTAATCGGGACTTTCCGGATGCGATACTCTCAGTAGATACCTTTCGCTCCAGAGTGGCTCGTCGCTGTGTGGAGGAGTTTGGGGTGGCGATGATTAACGACATTTCCGGAGGAGGATTGGATGTGAATATGTTTCGGACGGTGGCAGAGCTGAGAGTCCCTTATATCCTGATGCATATGCGTGGGACGCCTCGAACGATGCAATGCGATACGAATTACACCCATCTTACGGCTGAGCTCCTGAAATGGTTTGCCGAAAGGCTGGAACAGCTTTATGCTTTGGGCGTAAATGATGTGATTGTAGACCCCGGCTTTGGCTTTAGCAAGACGCTGGAACAGAACTACGAACTGATGCGGCATTTGAGCGATTTTAGTTTGTTGGAAGCGCCTCTGTTGGTAGGTATCTCCAGAAAGAGTATGATTTATCGGTTATTAGGAGGTACTCCGGAGGAGAGTCTGAATGGCACGACGGTGTTGAATACGTATGCATTGCTGAATGGTGCAGCTATTTTGCGGGTGCATGATGTGCGGGCGGCAATGGAAGCCATACGGATTGTGCAGGCAATCAAAGGGTAGAAGATGTATAATAAGGTAAGAATTATAGTGATACTATGTGGATGCATTTTGGAATAAAAGACTTGATTGACGTCTTGTTCGTCGCGGTGTTCTTGTATCAGACCTATAAATTGATGAAGAGTTCTGGTACATTAGTTGTCTTTAGTGGTGTCGTTTCCTTTATTGTGTTTTGGATTTTGGTCTCCCAAATATTGGAGATGCGCCTGATGGGGGCGATACTCGATAAGGTGATTAATGTAGGTGTATTGGCTTTGATTATTTTGTTTCAAGATGATATCCGGCGTTTCCTGATTGCTTTGGGTTCTCATAAAGGATGGACGTTCCTGAGCAAACTCTTTGGAAAGAAGAATGCGGATGGTGCGGCTGAGCGCGGTTTCGTTACGCAAATCGTATTGGCTTGCATGAATATGGCGAAAAAGAAGACGGGAGCATTAATCTGTATAGAGCAAGATATGGATTTGGCTGCTTTCGAACATACCGGAGAAATGTTTAATGCAGATGTGAATGCGCGGCTGATTGAAAACATTTTCTTCAAAAATAGCCCGTTGCATGATGGGGCAATGATTATTGCCAAAAACCGGATTCGGGCGGCTGGCTGCATCTTGCCGGTAGCACAAACGGCAAACTTGCCGAAAGAGATGGGCTTGCGTCATCGCTCCGGATTAGGAATGTCTTTTGAAACAGATGCCTTGGTTATTATCGTATCGGAAGAACGGGGTAAAATATCTGTGGCACATAATGGAAATCTGAGTATTAATGTAACTACCGAAGAGTTGCAACAGATTCTGTCTGGTGAGCGTTCGGTTACAAACTACTGTTAAATGTTCTGAAAGAAAAGAGTTATTGAAGAAAATAATCGGCTTGTTTTGTAAACTCTATATAGCATTTTGCGTACTTTTGTCACCAAACAAGATTATCAACCAATAAATATAAGCTTCCATTATGGATTTAATGCAAAGAATTATTGCGCATGCTAAGGCTGACAAGCAGCGCATTGTTCTTCCTGAAGGAACTGAAGAAAGAACGTTGAAGGCAGCCGATCGTTTGTTGGCAGACGAGGTGGCAGATATTATTCTGATTGGCAATCCGGCAGAGGTAAATAAGCTTGCTGCGGAATTTGGTTTGACTCACATCGGTAAAGCTAAAATTGTCGATCCGAAGAATCACGAAAAGAAATCAGCTTATGCTGAACTGTTGTTCCAATTACGCCAAAAAAAGGGGATGACTCCGGAAAAGGCCGCTGCCTTAGTTGAAGACCCTTTGTACTTGGGTTGTTTGATGATTAAGGCGGGTGATGCTGACGGAGAAATTGCCGGTGCCCTGAATACGACGGGGGATGTGTTACGTCCGGCATTGCAGATTATTAAGACGGCTCCGGGCATAAGTTGCGTATCAGGTGCCTTCTTGATGTTTACCAAGACACCGCAGTTTGGTGAGAACGGACTGCTTGTGTTTGCCGATTGCGCCGTAATGCCGAATCCGAATGCACAGGAATTGGCAAGTATCGCATTGGCTACCGCTGAAACGGCTCAGGTAATCGCGGGAATAGAGGAACCGCGTGTTGCCATGTTGAGCTTCTCGACGAAGGGAAGTGCTTCTCATGAAGTGGTGGATAAAGTGATTGAAGCGACTCGCTTGGTTAAGGAGGCAGCGCCCGATTTGATGGTTGACGGAGAGTTGCAGGCGGATGCGGCGTTGGTAGAAAAGGTGGCTGCCCAGAAGGCTCCCGGAAGCGAAATAGCTGGTAAGGCGAATGTGTTGGTATTCCCTACGTTGGAAGTGGGAAATATTGCGTATAAGTTGGTACAGAGATTGGGCGGTGCGGAAGCGATAGGCCCTGTTTTGCAAGGAATGGCTGCTCCGGTAAACGATTTGTCTCGCGGATGTTCGGCAGAGGATATCTATAAGATGGTCGCTATCGCTTGTAACCAAGCTATTGCACGGAAAGTGGCAAAGAAATAAATATAAACCGGCTAAATAGAGAAGACATGAAGATATTGGTATTGAATTGTGGCAGTAGTTCCATTAAATATAAGTTATTCGATATGACGTCGGGCAGCGTGATGGCGCAAGGTGGTATCGAGAAGATAGGCTTGCCGGGGGCTTTCTTGAAATTGACCGGCAAGGATGGCAAAAAGGTAATCTTGGAAAAAGAGATTCCGGAGCATCAGGCAGGCATTCAGTTTATATTGAGTGTACTGACGGATGCACAGTATGGCTGCATCAAAGATTATAAGGAGATTGACGCGGTGGGGCATCGTGTAGTACACGGCGGCGAGAAGTTCGCTTCCAGTGTCTTGCTTACGAAGGAAGTGTTAGACCAAATTGTGGAATGTGCCGAGTTGGCTCCGTTGCATAATCCGGCGAACTTGAAAGGAATTGCCGCGATGGAGGCATTGATTCCGGGCATCCCGCAGGTGGGTGTGTTCGATACGGCTTTCCATCAGACCATGCCTGCCAAGGCTTATATGTATGGTCTGCCTTACGACTTGTATAAGAAGTATGGCATCCGTCGTTATGGCTTCCACGGGACAAGCCATCGTTATGTGTCGAAGCGTGCGTGTGATATTTTGGGCGTAAAGTATGAAGAGCAGAAGATGGTTACGGCTCATATAGGCAATGGCGGTTCGATTGCGGCGGTGATGAACGGCAAATGTGTGGATACCAGCATGGGCTTGACGCCTACTGAGGGGTTGGTTATGGGTACACGTTGCGGGGACATCGACCCGGGTGCCGTGCCGTTCATTATGGAGAAAGAACATCTGGATGCACACGGCTTGTCCGATTTGTTCAACAAGAAGAGCGGTGTGGCAGGACTGACGGGCGGCTCGTCGGATATGCGCGACTTGGAAGCTGCGGTCGAGAAGGGCGACGAGCGGGCTATTATGACGCTCGATGTCTATAACTACCGCATCAAGAAGTACATTGGCGCCTATGCTGCGGCAATGGGGGGCTGCGACATCTTGGTCTGGACAGGCGGAGTAGGAGAGAACCAATGGCAGACCCGTCTGGCGGTTTGTCGGGATATGGAATATATGGGCATGAAGATTGATGCAGAGAAGAACAAAAGCGTGCGGAGTGAAGAGGTCGTTATCAGTACGCCGGACAGTAAAGTTACGATTATCGTAGTGCCTACAGATGAGGAATATATGATTGCTTCGGATACGTTATCTATCTTAAATCAATAGTTGTTTCTTAAAAATCTGATTTACAGCTTTTACGTGAGAAGAAAAGAGGTAAAGCAGTTCTAAACAAAAGGAAATAAATGAAGGAAAAGGCGGGGCTTGGAACATCAAACCCCGCTTTTTGTATATAAATCCATAAGATTTGAGAAAAAAATCGTTTTTCTCTT
>CAZOKT010000090.1:0-3399 GCA_964580505.1 uncultured Parabacteroides sp.
TAAATAGAAGCCCCCGTGCCTTTATTCAGTTTCTACCTTTGGCACGGCTTCCGAACGGTTCAGAAAGAAAAATCCCGCTCCGGACATAGGTTTTAAACACTTTAGAAGCGGAATTTCTCTCGGGAATCAGGCTCCTGGAGCATCTTAAGCCAATCACGTATGTTCTTGTATCAATCCGTTCCGATAGGCAAAGAGCAGGTTCTCCAAATCTGCAATTTGCTGCTGTAGTTCTGCGCCCTTGTCGGTATCTTTTACCATTTGCCTGTGTGCACTTAATTCAACCACAATGGTCGTCGAGCGAATATCCAATCCCTCCTCGATGGCTTTAGCCGTAGAGTGGAAAGGTTCATGTTGTACAAGCTGGAAACCGCGCGAGTGATAAACTAAGGTATATCCGGCAATGCCGGTTTCCGAATGATACGCCTTTGAGAAACCTCCGTCTATCACCAATAGTTTTCCATTCGCCTTAATCGGATTTTCCCCTTTGATGGAGCGTACCGGAACATGCCCGTTCACAATATGGCGATGCTCGCCCGTCACTCCGAATTCATCCAGTAACATATCGCAAATCGATTCCTCTTCGCGGAGCGTATAATAGGCACCCTTCTCTTCTTTATGCGTTTCTTTATCTTCTATGAAACAACGTTCGAAAGTGGCCATGCAGCTTTTATCGAACAAGGGAGAGTCTTTTCCGCACCATAGATACCAAATATAATCCATTGCGAATTGCTTTTCATCGGTATCTTCCGTATCGAAATAAGCCGTGCGAACTAATTGGTCAATACGATCCATCAATGCTTTCCCCTTATAATATTTACCATTCACTTTTACTTCTCTCAATGTCCCATTATCGTTGAGTGGAACAGAAGCATGGAAAAGCAAGTTGGAGTTGCAAACTTTATACAGACTCCCGTGCCGGAACAGGCAGCGCATGTGTTTGCGCAGCTTCTCGCTGCCTTTAAACGAGCGGCTGATGCGTCGAATCATATCCTCTTCGTCAATCGAGAGGCGATAAGGATCACGCGGATCGAGTGTCGGCCAATTCTTATCTTTCAGCTCGTATTCCTTATTTCCTATGCGGATGGTGCCTTTCTCCACGTTGATGCGATGGAGGAGCAGGCGGTCGTCCATCTCGAATTCCGGCCTTCGGCGGATAATATCCCCTTCCAATTTATATTGTACGATGGAGATAGCTTTGTTCATTTGGGCAATCAGCCGAACGGTCTTTTCATCGAATATATTCTCTTCAGCATTCAGTTTCGGCATGAAAAGCGTACATGGATCCTCGGCATAAGCCTCCATGGCAAAACGAGCTAAAGGTAACAGATTAATCCCATAGCCATCTTCCAAAGTAGATAAATTCCCGTAACGGAGACACATTCGGACTACATTCGCCATACTTGCCAAATTGCCGGAAGCAGCACCCATCCAGAGCATATCGTGATTTCCCCATTGAATATCTACGTTATGATAATCACAAAGCGTATCCATTATAATATGCGCACCCGGTCCACGGTCATAAATATCACCAATAATATGCAACAAGTCAATCGTCAGACGTTGAATCAAATTGCACATGGCTATAATAAAGTCATCCGCCCTTCCGGTAGAGATAATCGTATGGATAATCTGATCGACATATGCCGATTTGTTTGGCTCGACCGATGATTCGTGCAAGAGCTCTTGAATGATATAAGAAAACTCGCGGGGCAAAGACTTGCGAACTTTCGAGCGTGTATATTTGGATGATACATTCCGACAAACTTTAACCAGCTGATTCAGCGTAATCATGTACCAATCATCCAAATCTTTTTCCATAGCTTTGACCAAGAGCAGCTTTTCTTCCGGGTAATAGATTAAAGTGCAAAGCTCTTTTTTCTCGGCATCACGCATGGTATTGTTGAATATTTCTCCCACTTTCCGTTTGATAGAACCGGAAGCATTCCGTAATACATGGTTGAATGCTTGGTATTCTCCGTGCAAATCCGAAAGGAAATGTTCGGTTCCTTTGGGTAAATTCAGGATAGCTTCCAAATTGATAACCTCCGTACTGGCTCTCGCTATCGTAGGAAAGCTGCGCGAAAGCAATTGTAAATAACGGAGGTCTTCTGCAACGGTATTCTCTTTTGTTAGATTAGTCATTTTTCTTTACTTAACATATTCTTTAAAAATCCAATTCCATAACCGAAAAGCTGAGTAAATGCAGCCATCACCGAAAACAATCCGATATATAAATTCCCCCTATTCTGCCAACTTGCATCAATAAAAATGAGGAATATGTAAAGCCCTATCAGGCTGTATAATATCGGTTGCCAGATTCCTAACAATAAGATGCTTATTACAAATACAACGAAGAGCGAGGGCAGGCAATGCACCAGCTTCAACGTCTCCGGGTATTTGTGCCATAAAACGATGCGTGCTTCGCCCGAATGCTCCACTTGCCGGAAGAATTGCCTGAAGGTAGTGCGGCGTTTATGATAGACGTATGCCTCAGGAAAGAGCCGTGTCCGAAACCCCGAACGGAAAAGGCGCGTGCTGAAGTCGATATCTTCTCCGTAGCGCATCGAGGTATCGAATCCCTCCAGGAGCATGAATACGTCGCGCCGGACACCCATATTGAAGCTCCGGGGGTAGAATTTATCCAGTTTCTTTTTGCCTCCCCGTATTCCTCCTGTTGTGAAAAATGAAGTCATGGCGTAGCTGATGGCTTTCTGAATCGACGTAAAAGAGGCATGAGCCTTGTCTGGTCCGCCAAATGCATCTGCCGGCTCTTGGTCTAATTCGTCATTTATCGCATCCAGATAGCCTTCGGGCAAGAGGCAATCCGAATCCAAAATGAGCAAATAATCGCCTTTGCTTTGCTTGGCTGCATGGTTACGTGCCCGGCTTGGTCCTCCGTTCGGAATGGCAAAATAGCGAATCTCCAGTTGGCGAGCATAGCCATCTACTATCTCTTTGCAAGGACGCGTCGAGCCATCTTCCACTATCAGCACCTCGAAATGCTTGTAAGTCTGCTTCGTTAAGCTATGTAGTAAATCGTCTACCTCTTCAGGCCGATTATAAACCGGTATGATAATCGAATAAAAATGCGTACATTCTTTCTCCATAAAATTCGACAACAAAATAGGTATGTTTTGAAAACAAGCTATTTAAGTCCCCCTCAAGGAGGGAAGTTATGACCAAACAAGAGTCACAAACTCGATATGGCGCAAAGCTATTAAAAAAAGTGATGACAGGAAAATGAATACATCAAAATTTCGCACTCGTCCAGCCTCTTCTTTACAGAAAAGTTCCGTCTTTAGCCGGATTCATTTACTTTGCAAACATAGTTATTCCTATAAAGATGCTCGGAGAATAGACCTTCCATATAGACACGTGCAACCTCTGAGGCACTTAGGT
>CAZOKT010000090.1:3499-8858 GCA_964580505.1 uncultured Parabacteroides sp.
AGGCACTTAGGTCTAACCTTTGAGGCATTTAGGTTGAACCCCTCTTTTAAGGCGGATGCAAGTATGAATTTTCTCTGACGAAATGCCTTGTATGTCGATATTTGTTTGTATTTTTGTTAGCTGATTTATGAGAAAGAATGATAATAACAGATTAAAAAAGATAGGTTCATGAATGAAGATTTGAAGAATGTCTCTTCAGAGTATTCTGCGGACAGCATTCAAGTGCTGGAAGGATTAGAAGCTGTACGGAAAAGGCCAGCAATGTACATCGGTGATATTAGTGAAAAAGGTCTTCATCATTTGGTATATGAGGTCGTTGATAACTCGATTGACGAGGCTTTGGCGGGGTATTGTACGAAGATTGATGTGGTAATCAATGAAGATAATTCGATTATTGTGACAGATGATGGACGTGGTATCCCGATAGATATTCATGAGAAAGAAGGAAAATCCGCATTAGAGGTTGTTCTGACCGTCTTGCATGCGGGAGGAAAATTTGATAAAGGAACTTATAAGGTATCAGGAGGTTTACACGGTGTGGGTGTATCTTGCGTGAATGCGCTTTCTACTTATTTGCGAGCGGAAGTACGCCGAAACGGGCATGTGTATATGCAAGAATTCTCATGTGGAAAGCCTTTGCACGACGTAGAAATGGTGGGCGAAGCAGATTCGACGGGAACAACGATTACCTTTAAGCCGGACGGGAGTATCTTTACTGTAACAGAATATAAATATGATATTTTGGCTACGCGTTTGCGCGAATTGGCATTCTTGAATGCAGGTATTACCTTGCGCCTGACGGACAAACGGGTAGTGAAGGAAGACGGCTCTTACAAGTCGGAAATCTTCCATTCGGAGAAAGGACTGATGGAGTTTGTTGAGTATATCGACCGTTCGAAAGAACGATTAATACCGGATGTGATTCATATCGTCACAGAGAAACAAGGTATTCCGGTTGAGGTCGCAATGACTTATAATACTTCTTACAATGAAAGTGTATTTTCGTATGTAAATGATATTAATACGATAGAAGGGGGAACGCATGTAGCTGGATTCCGTCGCGGATTGACACGTACATTGAAGAAGTATGCGGAAGACTCCAAGCTCCTGGAAAAGGCAAAAGTAGAAATACAAGGAGATGATTTCCGTGAGGGATTGACGGCTGTAATTTCTATCAAAGTAGCTGAGCCTCAATTCGAAGGACAAACTAAGACAAAATTAGGAAATAATGAAGTAACGGGAGCTGTTGACCAAGCGGTAGGTGAAGCTCTGGGCTATTATCTGGAAGAGCATCCGAAAGAGGCCAAAGCAATTGTAGAGAAGGTGATATTGGCAGCTTCAGCCCGTCAGGCTGCCCGAAAGGCAAGAGAACAAGTGCTTCGTAAATCACCGCTAACGGGAGGAGGTCTGCCGGGTAAATTGGCAGATTGCCAATCAAAAGATGCCTCTATTTGCGAGTTGTTCTTGGTAGAAGGAGATTCAGCTGGTGGTACAGCCAAGCAAGGACGCGATAGCAAGTTCCAAGCTATTCTTCCGTTAAGAGGAAAAATCCTAAATGTGGAAAAGGCCATGGAACATAAGGTGTTCGAAAGTGAAGAAATTCAGAATATCTATCGTGCCATGGGAGTTACTATCGGAACGGAGGAAGACCCAAAGGCATTGAATATGGAGAAGTTGCGCTATCATAAAGTGATTATCATGACCGATGCTGATGTGGACGGGAGTCATATCGCGACATTGATTTTGACGTTCTTCTTCCGCCGGATGCGCGCTTTGATTGAGAATGGCTATGTCTATTTGGCTACTCCTCCACTGTATCTTTGTAAGAAAGGGAAAGTAGAGGAGTATTGTTGGACAGACCAGCAGCGTCAATCCTTTATCTTGAAATATGGTGGTGGAGATGAGAAACAGATACAGACTCAACGTTATAAAGGTTTGGGCGAGATGAGCGACCATCAGCTTTGGGAAACCACCATGAATCCGGAAAACCGGACGTTAAAGCAAATAACCATTGATAATGCCGCTGAGGCCGATCAGATTTTCTCTATGTTGATGGGAGAGGATGTAGGTCCTCGTCGTGAGTTTATAGAGGAGAATGCCACTTATGCCAATATTGATGCATAATTTAAGATGACACCAATCCGTAATATTAAGGACTTGTATCAGGAGGTGGATTCTTTCCGAAGTGAGAAAGAATTGCCTCGGATAGGAATCTCTGCCAATTTTAGAGATGGGCAGGTTTGCGTAGCTGAAGCGTACGTAAAAGCCGTATTACAAGCAGGCGGAGCTCCGATGATTATTCCTTTGCTTACAGATTGGCAAGCCTTGACGACTCTAGTAAATAATTTAGATGGATTGCTGATGACTGGCGGCGGGGATGTTAATCCTCTGCTGTTGGGTGAAGAACCGATTCCTGCTTTACAAGAAGGGAATACAGAGCGGGATGTATTTGATTTTACCTTGATTCGTTTGGCATCGAACAGGCAAATTCCGATAATGGGAATTTGTCGTGGGCATCAAGTTCTTAATGCAGCTTTCGGTGGTACATTGTATCAGGATATCTATTCACAATGTGAACATACATTATTAAAGCATAGTCAAAAAATACCACGTGAACAAGTTTCCCATTCCGTTAAATTAGAAGATGGAAGAGTGATTCACGTGAATTCATTTCATCATCAGGCGATAAAGGATATTGCTCCGGAGTTTATCGAAACGGCCATTGCTCCAGACGGGATTAATGAGGGAATTCAGCATCAGGAAAAAAGTTTTTTTAGTGTACAATGGCATCCTGAGGTCTTGGCTCTCCAAGAGAATGAGCAAGCTATGACACTTTTTCGTTCTTTGGTGCATAATGCATCTATCTATTGTCAAGCCAAAGAATTACATCATAAGATAATCACGTTGGATTCGCATACGGATACACCTATGTTTTTCCCTGAAGAGTTCAATATCGGAAAGAAGGAAGGTGGAAAAGTGAACTTGCCCTTTATGGAAGAAGGATTGATTGATGTTACGTTTATGGTAGCTTATATTCCTCAAGGTAAGCGTGATGAAGCCTCTTTAAAGCAAGTGACTTCTTATGCTATAGAACGTCTCTTACAGGTGAAGCGGCAAGAGGCATTGAATCCGGAACGTATGGCAATTGCTTATACGCCAAAGGATATAATTTATTTTAAGCAACAAGGAAAGAAAGCCATTTGCTTAGGAGTAGAGAATGGATACGCTATAGGTAAAGATTTGGAGAATATAGGCCGTTTTAAGGAAATGGGCGTAAGCTATATCACACTCTGTCATAATGGAGATAACGATATATGCGATTCGGCTCGAGGTAATAATGAATGGAACGGACTTAGCCCTTTCGGAAAGGAGGTTGTTCGGGAAATGAATCGTTTGGGCATGATGGTAGATGTATCACATGCTTCCGAACGAACCTTCTATGATGTGCTTGATTGGAGTGAATCGCCAATCATTGCTTCACATTCTTCTGTACGGGCTTTATGCAATCATCCCCGAAATCTCACGGATGAACAACTGAAAGTTTTAGCAAGTAAGGGTGGAGTTGTGCAGATTTGCCTTTATAAAGGCTTTATCAATCCGGATGCAGAAAAAGCGTCATTGAGTGATGCGATTCGACATATTGACTATATTGTCGATTTAGTAGGCATTGATCATGTTGGCATCGGTTCGGATTTTGATGGTGATGGAGAACTGATAGGTTGCCGTTCTGCCAATGAGCTTATCAACATTACTTGTAGATTGTTGGAACATGGTTATTCTGAGGAAGATATAAGTAAGATTTGGGGGGGCAATTTCCTTCGGGTTATGCAACAGGTTCAGTCTGTAAATTGTAAATATTAATAAGAAATTACGAAGTTCAATGATACGATTTCTTTATTTATTAGCTGTCACTATTTTCTTATCGTGCAGTAATCGGACGGCTAATAATGCGGCTCCTTTTATAACTCCTGAAGAGAATCCAGCCGCAGCACAGACTTCTCATATTCCGTTATTCGATGCGGATAGTGCCTATCGGTTTGTTGAGAATCAAGTGAAGTTTGGTCCACGCGTACCGAATTCATCAGCGCATAATGCGTGCGGTGATTATTTGGTTGCGGAGTTAGGAAGGTTGGGTGCAAAGGTACATCAGCAGTCCATGACAGTTATGGCTTATGACGGTACTCCGTTGTCTGCCCGTAATATTATCGGAGTATATAATCCGGAGGCACAGAAGCGGATTCTTCTGTTTGCACATTGGGATTCACGTCCTTATGCAGACCAAGATCCAAATCCAACGAAACGTAAAACACCTATCGATGGGGCGGATGATGGGGCTAGTGGTGTTGGTGTGCTGTTAGAAATCGCCCGTCAGTTACATCAAAAAACTCTAAAAATTGGTATAGACATTATCTTTTTTGATGCAGAGGACTATGGTATACCGGAGTTCGTGCAGGAATATAAGTCGGATACGTGGTGTTTAGGCTCTCAGTTTTGGGCAAAAAATCCGCATGTTCCGAATTATAAAGCAGACTTTGGTATCTTGCTGGATATGGTAGGAAGTAAAGGCGCAGCGTTTTATAAAGAATACACTTCTATGCGCTATGCAGCGCGTTACGTGGATTTAGTCTGGAACACTGCGCGCAATTTGGGATATGGTAAGTATTTTATCAATGCAGATGGAGGTGCAATAACAGATGACCATTACTATGTCATAATTGGACGCAATATTCCTTGTTTGGATATTATAAATTTCGACCCGGACACAGATAGTGGTTTTGGTCATTATTGGCATACGATGAACGATAATATCCAGGTAATAGACCGAGAAACCTTAAAAGCTGTAGGGCAAACGGTTATGGAAGTAATTTATAATTATAAGTAGTATAATATGACGATAAATGAATTACAAGACAATGTAATCGAAGAGTTTTCTTCCTTCGATGATTGGATGGATAAATATGCATTGTTAATTGATTTAGGTAATAGCTTGCCGGCTTTGGATGAAAAATATAAAACGGAAAGTAACCTGATTGAAGGCTGTCAGAGTCGTGTATGGTTGCAAGCTGATTATGTCAATGGAAAGATTATATTCCGAGGAGAAAGTGACGCAGTGATTGTTAAGGGCATTGTATCGTTGTTAATCCGTGTTTTGTCCGGACATACGCCGCAGGAAATATTGGATGCCGATCTCTATTTCATCGAACGAATCGGATTGAAAGAACATCTTTCTCCCACGCGTTCCAATGGATTGGTGGCAATGGTGAAGCAAATGCATCTGTATGCAGTTGCTTTTCGGGCAAAAGAATTAGAAAGATAGAATTAACTGGTCAATGTTGAAAAGTAGGGGTGCGTAAAATAA
>CAZOKT010000091.1:0-8850 GCA_964580505.1 uncultured Parabacteroides sp.
AAAGTATTGTCGTGCAATGTTAGGGTACACAGATTGACATTTATCAAGAACATAAAGACTTGCTGTTTTTGAAAGATTTGAACTTTATGTTTTTATTTATGGAATGAATCCAAACATAGGATTTACAGATTTGAGAGAATAGGAAGGTTGTCTTAAAATCAATAAACTTTAACAGAAAGATTTTAGGCATATCTAATCTTTATATTCTCTTTAAAAAAGAGTCTATTCTATTATACTCGTATGAAAGAAATTGTAAATATACGGTCTCTATTTGAAAAGATAGCAAAAAATGACGATCCTATAGCGTTTAAATTATTTTTTGATTATACTTATTATACGTTATATAGATATGTAAGTTACTTTCTTACAGATATAGAAGCTTATAAAGATGTGCTTTCTGATATTTACCTGTATTTATGGCAAAACAGACACAATTTGCCTTATATAAAGGATTATGAGAACTATCTCTTTGTTTGTGCACGTAATCAAGCTCTCAAATATAAAACTAAGTATGACAAATATCAGAAAATTTGTTTGGAAGATGCCAATATCCTAGATTTAATAGAAAAAACGACACCAGAATGTGATATTTTAAAAAAAGAATTGAAAACAGTTATTGAACTAGCAATAAACTCTTTGCCCAAACGATGTCGTTTGATATTTTTCATGATAAGGGAAGAAAACATGACATATAAGGAAGTAGCTCACATCCTTTCCATATCAGACAGGACTGTACATGCTCAGATGTGTATCGCAATAAAAAAAATAGGAATGGCTATACAAGAATATTATACTAAAAAATAACAATAACGTGAAAACAATAGCTGAAGAAAAATGGGAAAAACTGACTGTTTTATTGAGTCATGAAGAGGATTCTTCTCCAAAGAATTTGGAAATATTAGGAGCGGCGGAGAAAAGAATATTTGCGATTATGGATAACATTTCATTGGATTGTGATTACCATCATGCTACAAAAATAAAAGAAGAAGTACGAGAAAGATTTTATCATAAAACTTGGATGAAAGGAGGAAAATGGATTTTCCATAAAAGAATGTATTTCTGGGGAGCTATGGTGGCAAGTATTTCTTTATTGATAGGTATTTTCTTATTTAATCGGCTGAAGCAACAAACAACGATTAAGGAAGAGTGGATTGTTTTTCACTCACAGAATGGAATATCAGAAATCATATTACCGGATAGCTCTGTTGTTATTCTAAATAAAGGTAGTAAATTATCATATTCCACCTTGTACAATATAAGAGTACGCGATATAAAACTAGATGGTGAGGCTTGTTTTCATGTCAAGCGAAATAAAGAAATACCCTTTATTGTCAAGACAGATCAGATAGATATAAAGGTGCTGGGAACAGTATTTAATGTGTTAGCGTATAGTGAAGATAGAGATATTGTTACAAGTCTAATTTCTGGATCTGTTGATGTTAAAGAAAATCAAAGTGGTGATCATTATCTTCTCAAACCGAGTGTCGCTGCTATTTATGATAAAAATACCCAAAAAGTTCAATTGGCGCCATTTGAGGAAGAATTGGCAATTGGTTGGATTGATGGAAAATTGATTTTCAAAAAAAGATCATTTAAGGACATTTGCAAGAGTCTTGAGCGTAAATTTGGATATGATATCACAATTAATAAAAGTGATTTAGAAGAGAAAATATTTACAGGAAAGTTTATCGACGGTGAGACTCTCTCTCAAATATTGAATATTATTTGTATCAATGTTCCATTTAAATATCAAATCATGGACAACAAGGTTATAATTTATTGAAGTAATAAAACTGTTGTGTATGTCATTTCTGATGCTTTTGATGGTGGAAAGGACTTTTCTATATGTCATGATTAATAGATGGAGAACTTCTATGCAGCTTGGTGAATATTGCAGATTTTGTGATACTCCAAATGCATCAAGTATCTTAGTCATCGCAAGATCAGTCAATGAAGTATGCATTGAATTAATACATCTAACAGATTAAATAATAATATCATGAAAACTTCTGTTTTTATTTTTTTATTCATTTGGTGGGTTTATGGTCAATTTCTGACAGCTCAGGAACAGAAACAAATTATTGATGGGTATCCAATCGCTAATTTTGCCTTAACGGTGAATGCTTCTGATTCCGGGGATTTTTTCGGGCAGATTATGCAAAATACAGGAACATTAGGTACTTGGTTGGAGAAACGGGGAAGTGTTTTATTTTCGATAGAAAAGAATGATGAAAGGAAACTCTTCTCTGAATTTTCTTGTAAAAACGTCATAAGGGAATTTCCTTTTGTAAAAGGATTTTATAAAGACTCCTCTTTAACAAAAGTTGAATTTGAAACTGAGGCATTTTGCCCTTTAGGAATTAATGACGCTGAAACATCAGCGTTACCTATCTTAATGTTGGAGATTCGTTGTACCAATCTGACAGTAGAAGATGAGTATTTAACATTGTTAGCCCAATTAGATGAGAATTTGGCTGAAAATATGAGAATATGTGATTGTAAGGAATATACAGGTATTACAAACGACAAAAATTGTCAAATTACAGTTTTGCATTCCTCTTCTCTATGGAAAGATGGAGCTCTAAATATTCCTATTCTATTACACTCAAAAGAAACGAAAACTATTCGTGTCTTATTGGCATTCTGGGACGAGGATTGGATTAGTTGTGTTAATTTCCGGTCTCTTGATGAATTATCTGTTTACGCTTATCAAATGTGGAAAGTATTTAAAGACAAGACTCAAACTTTCAGCCAAGCAATTCCTAAGGTTGGAGATGAAGAATTAGATACTTACTTGCGTTGGTATATGGTTCCAGGATTCTCATTGACAAAATGGACTCGAAAAGATGAACTTCTTACGATGGGATATTGTGAGTTGAATCAGCGTGATAGTTATTGGACAAGTTGGTTGCATTTGGTTTTTTACAAAGATTTAGAACAAAAAATGATTGAAGAAAGTATCAAATGGCAACAGCCTTCTGGAAAAATTCCGACAACTATCCTACCTTTAATTGAACGTGATGATGATTTGGATATCAATGCATTTTTTATCTTGCGTTTTGCTCGTTTTTATCAGTTTTATCATAACAAGAAAGATTTACTCTCATATTGGCCTGCTTTGAAAAATGCAATGAATTGGTTAATTTCCAGAGATATGGAGCATATTGGGCTTCCCGCTCAGGTTTCTTATTGGGGGGATTGGAAAGATGTGAAAGGAATTGAAGGTAGGAAATATTCTCCTTTTACATGTCTTATCTATTTAGCGGCTTTAAATAATATGATTTATTTGGCAGGCGAATGTGGAGATAAGAATAGTGAAGAGTTTTATCAATCGGCATATCGAAAGGGTTATGAAAAAATCAATGAGGATATAAAAAACGGAGGACTTTGGAATGGTGCCTATTATTGCCAAATATGGAAAGATGGAAGTGTTAATGATAGAATCCTTCAAGACCAAACCATCGGTATTTTGTTTGATGTAGTCCCGAAAGAGCGAGCCTTAAGCATTATCCAAACATTAAATTCAAGAAGCATGACTCCTTTTGGAATCGCAGAGACTATCCCTTATTATGATGAAAGTTTTGGTTATGCTCCGGGTACATATCATAATGGAGGGGTATGGCCGTGGGTCAATTTCATGGATTGTTGGGCACGTATTAAGATGGGGCGTCATGAAGAAGCTATTGAAATCATCAAGAAAGTAGCGTATGCGGATTTAGTACTATCCGGTGATTGGTCTCCAAATGAACATATAAATAGTTTAACCGGAGAGAATCTTGGATTTGCAGTTCAAGGTTGGAATGCTGCTTTGTTTGGATTAATTTACTTCGGTTTATTTAATAATGGAATTATTCGTTGATTTTTTTTGATTCTTTTTAGGCGTACTCCTTATTTCATCTCTCTTTAATACAAAAGGCTTTTGTAGAATCCGGAATCTAATACCTAAATAAGTCGTAAAAAGAAGTGCGAATAGGCACATAATATTAATTAACTAAATTATTTTATATGAAAAACATCTTAAGAACGCTGGTGTTAATCTATGGATTGGCAGGTGGAAATCTATTATTTGCCTTAAGCTATATGGAGACAGCTTTAATCAATCTTCATTTGCAGGATGTAACGATGGAGCAGGTTTTTAAGGCGATTGAGAAGCAAAGTGAGTTTTCCTTTTTTTATAATGAGGGAGAGGTCAGCTCTGATGAAATAGTTAGTATTCATGTGAGTAATAAAGGGATAACCGAGGTGTTGAGTCAATTATTGCCGGATGATATTGCTTATAAGATAACAGATAGGCATATTGTTCTTTATCGAAAGGACATGCACGAAAAAAATGAATCAGGTAGAAATGATGAGATGCCTCGAACTCTTCAAAAACAAATTACAGTAAAAGGGAAGGTAACCGATGAAAATGGTTTGCCTGTAGTCGGTGTAACTATTATTACTTCCTCGAAAACGGGAACAGTAACAGACATGAATGGTAATTATACGTTGGAGGCGGCAGAAGGGGAATTGATTACATTTTCTTATATAGGATATTCGGAACAAACGGTGGAGGCCAAACCCATATTGGATATCCGGTTAAAACCGACATTTATCGGTTTAGATGAGGTTTCGGTAGTGGCTATTGGTTATGGGGTCTCTAGAAAATCGGACTTGACTGGAGCTATTAGCTCGGTTTCCGCTAAAGATTTCAAACAGGGAGTAATTTCGTCTGCAGAACAATTATTGCAGGGTAAAGTGGCAGGTCTGATTGTTTCACAAGGCGGAGGTGATCCAACTGTCAGTTCCTATATGCGTTTACGTGGAGGGACATCCTTGTCGGCTAGTAATTCTCCGCTAATTGTTGTGGATGGTATTCCGGGAGTTGATCTCAGTACTGTGCAACCAAATGAAATCCAATCAATGGACGTATTGAAAGATGCCTCCGCTACGGCAATCTATGGTTCGCGAGGAGCAAATGGAGTTATTATTGTTACGACAAATCGGGAGAAAAAAGGCAAAAGTATTGAATATAATGGTTATATAGCGGTAGGCAGAAGTGCCCACAATTTAGATGTTTTAACAGCTAGTGAGTGGAGACAATACGTGAATGATTATAATTTGACTGATGCGGTTGATTATGGAGCGGATACTGATTGGCAAAAAGCAATACAACAAACAGCGGTATCTCATTCCCATGCATTTTCATTTTATTCCTCTGGAGAGGATAATGGAATACGGGCATCTCTGAACTACTTGAAAAATGAGGGTATCGTTAAATATAGTGATTTGGAACGTATCAATGCAAATTTGAGTGCGTATCAATATGGATTCAATAATCGGTTAAAAGTAGAACTAAGTTTGCAAGCGAACGCAGATAAACGTCATAATGCCGATAATAGTGTATATACTACCATATATAGTATGAATCCGACAGCTCCAATTTATGACGAGAATGGTGATTATATGGAACAAATAGGTGGCTATCTGACAGAAAGCAATCCAGTGGAAACTCTTACGGAAAAAACGGATGAAACTAAGACTAAACATTTGCTAGGTTATGGAAAGGTTGAGTTTTCTATAATTGATGGATTAAAAGCGACAGCAAATTTGTCTTATGAATATAATTCTAGTCAGAATTATTATTATCGTCCTTCTTACGTGTATAAAGTGACAGATGGTGGATATGCTAGCAGAAGCAATTCGGAATATACGAATAAACAGATGGAGGTTTTCTTGAATTATGATAAGACATTCAAACAATCACATCGGATAGGAGCGATGGTTGGTTACTCATATTTGGATTACACGTATGAAACCTTAACAGCTGCAAGACGGGATTTTGATACAGATGAATTTTTGTGGAATAATTTGGGGGCAGGGCAAGACTATCGATTAGATGATGTGAGTTCTTCAAAATCTCAGGCAAAGTTGATTTCTTTTTTCGCTCGTATAAATTATACGTTGAAAGATCGATATATGCTGACTGCTACGGTGAGGCGAGATGGCTCTTCCCGTTTTGGAGATAATCATAAATGGGGAACTTTTCCGTCTGTATCAGCCGCATGGCGTATTTCGGAAGAATCTTTTATGGAGAATACGCGAAATTGGCTAGCTAACTTGAAATTGCGTATTGGTTATGGTGTGACTGGTAATCAATCTGGTATAGGCGAATATAAATCCTTGATGTTAATCGGTACCGGTGGTGGGGTATATTATGATAACGAAAGTAGTTCTTGGAAACAATCTTATGGTGTGACCCAGAATCCGAATCCAGATTTGAAATGGGAATCCACAGCACAAACGAATGTCGGAGTAGATATGCTATTGTTTAATCGTTTAAATTTAACATTCGATTGGTACTTGAAAAAGACTAGCGATTTGTTATATACATATCAAGTTGCGACTCCTCCTTATTTGTATTCTAGTATTTTGGCGAATGTGGGCGACTTGACAAATAAGGGAATTGAATTGGCATTGAATGCTAATATTATAAATCATAAAGATTTTACATGGGATGCGAATTTGACATTAGCCCATAATAAGCAGAAAATTGATAAATTATCTAATCAGGTTTATCAAACAGATCAAATCTTAAGTGGTTCTTTACAAGGAATTTTAGGAATGTCGAACCGATATTCGCAAATCATAGCGGAAGGTTATCCTGTCGGAACGTTTTACGGACCTCATTGTGAAGGCATAGTAGATGGACAATTTGTTTTGGCTAATGACGGGGAAGATCAAATATTGGGGAATGCTCAGCCAAAATTGACAATGGGATTATCCCTGAATTTTACATATAAAGATTTTGATTTAGGAATTTCCGGTTATGGCATGTATGGTCAAAAAGTATTAAACGTTGCCGCCATGGAAAGAGGATATTCCAGTCATATGCCTAATTACAATATTACTGCTGATTTTGCGAAGAGTGGTATTTATAATGAAGTTTCGCCTGTATATTCTGATTATTGGCTGGAAAATGCATCTTTTTTCCGTTTGCAAAGTATGACATTAGGATATACTCTACCTTCTAATTTATTGAGACATTTTGGAGTCAATCGTTTACGTGTTTATGCTACAGGAGAGAATTTATTTGTCTTAACCGGATATACAGGTGTAGACCCGGAAGTTAGCATAGATGATTTATCACAAGTTGGCATAGATAAAGGGAATATTTATCCTATGCCACGTACATTTTCTTTTGGTATTAATCTTTCGTTTTAACGTATATGAGAATCATGAAAGTACAATCAATATTATTAGCTGCGGTGCTTATGGTAATGGGTTCATGCACCGATTTGTCTGAAACATTATATACTCAAATAGCTGCTGATGAGTATGGACAGACTGATTCACAAATTGCAACTATTGTGGGTCGTGCTTACGCTTCGTTGAGAGGAGGTAGTTATGATGGTGCAAATGGCTATGCTTTCAGTGAATATGTTTATTTCCTCTCGGCAATCAGTTCTGATGAGGCTACTCTTCCAGCAAGAAATGGAGGGGCGGATTGGTATGACGGAGGACGCTATGTCCAATTGCAACGTCATGAGTGGGACAATAATAATGTAGCAATTACCGGAGCCTGGAGATATTGCTATAATGGTATTTCCACCGTTAATTCTATTATCACCCAGGTGGAAGATTCGTTTTTAGACGATGAACAGAAAAATGAGATATTCGCTCAGCTGAGAGCTATACGTGCTTATTATTACTATCGTTTGTTGGATTGGTTTGGGAATGTTCCGTTAGATATAGATTATGAAGATCTTTCTTTAAAAACGAATTCAAGCAGGGAAGAGGTATTCGATTTTGTTGAAACGGAATTACTGGAGATTATTGATTTATTACCCGAATCCGGGTATGGACTGATGACTCAAAATGCCGGGAATTGTTTGTTGGCACGCCTTTATTTGAATGCTGAAGTGTTCACTAATGAAGCAAGATGGGAAGATTGTCTGACTATTTGCGAGAAAATCTCTGGCACTTTGGAGGATGATTATTTTACTAATTTCCTTACAGAAAATGAAGTATCTGAGGAGATTATTTTTGCTATCCCTTATGATAATAAGTCGGGGACATCTGGGAACTTTATGAATTGGATATTGACGCATGACGAACAGATTTGGTCAATTTCCCTTACCGGAAATTTCTATGGAGGAGGTAATGCCATAGTTGCTCAACCGGGTTTATATTATATATTTGATGAGGAAGATGTACGTAGGAATACTATGCTGATTGGGGATCAAATAGATCTTCGCACGGGGGAAGTTATTGATATGGAAGTAAATCAGGAAGGACTTCAACCCTTATCTTTCACGGATGAAATCAGTGATATCATGGATGCTGCTGCCAATGAGGGTGTGCATTGGTGCAAATATGAACAAAAAGATGGCGAGGAATGGGAGCGTGACCACGATTTGGTAATCATGCGTTATGCTGAAGTTTTAATGATGCAAGCGGAATGTTACGTCCGTTTGAATGAACCGGAAAAAGCTCGTCCGTTCTTAAGCCAAATCCGCACTCGCGCAGGTCTTTCCACTATGCCGGCGGAGATAACTTTGGAAACAATCGAGCTGGAATTGAAAAAAGAGTTTGTTTTCGAGGATCATCGCCGTACGGACATGATTCGTTTTGGTTCTTTCTTTACCGGGACGTGGTGGGAGAAAGAGAATGTGACACCAGCCTACAAAGGAATCTTCCCTATTCCTGCCCTTGAGATGCAGAAGAATAGCGAGTTGGTACAAAATCCGGGATATTGATTGAATATTAATCGATATTGATATTTGGCAGACATTCAGAAAAACTACGTGTAGCAAAACAATAAAAATTAATCTCGCCCGGTGCGATTCTTTAAAATTCGTATCCGGGGCG
>CAZOKT010000092.1:0-8814 GCA_964580505.1 uncultured Parabacteroides sp.
TAGAACATCGCGGACTTTGAACTTAGAACATCACGGACTCTGAACTTAGAACATCACGGACTTTGAACTTAGAACTTCATGGACTTTGAACTTACCGCTTCATGCACGCTGAAATTTTAAGGGCTGTTTCTCGCAAAAATCATCCGCCATACAATAAGGCTTTTTTTGCTAATATCCCTATCTCCCGGAGAAATAATTTACATCTTATGTCGAACTCACGTTGTTTATCAACGTTCCCAGAGAAAGTCCGTCCCCGTTTCTTTCCCAAAATACCCATACATAGGTATTGATTCTCCTGCTGATAAGTTATACCTTTGCGCGGGATTTTTATTTTTAACAAATGAGACTATCAGAACTTCGCACAGGCGAGAAAGGTGTAATAGTAAAAGTAATGGGACGTGGAGCTTTCCGCAAGCGTATCATTGAGATGGGGTTCATCCGCGGAAAAGAGATAGAGGTTATTCAAAGTGCTCCGCTCAAAAACCCGATTCATTATCGCATTATGGGATATGACGTCTCGTTACGCCGACAAGATGCAAGCTTGATAGAAGTAGTAAGTACCTCTGAATATACGGAACACCTTTCCCAAAACTCGGAAGCTAAACCAGCCGATTCTTCTTTAATCAATGATAATGACCTTCGAAAGATAGCTATCCATAAAGGGAAAAACATCAATGTCGCATTGGTTGGAAACCCCAATTGCGGAAAAACATCGCTATTCAATTTTGCATCGGGAGCGCATGAGCACGTGGGGAATTATAGTGGCGTAACGGTAGATGCCAAAGAGGGCGTTTTCAAGCAAGACGGATATACTTTCCGCATTATAGATTTACCCGGTACCTACTCGCTCTCGTCTTATACCCCTGAGGAGCTTTATGTTCGTAAACAACTAAATGAGAACGAACAACCGGATGTGGTTATCAATGTAATCGACGCATCCAATTTGGAACGTAATCTCTACCTGACCACTCAACTGATTGATATGGATGTACAGATGGTCATAGCCCTCAATATGTATGATGAACTGGAAAAGGCTGGCGACAAGTTTGATTACCAATCGTTAGGACGCATGATAGGTTGCCCTATTGTGCCCACTGTCGGCAAAACAGGCTTTGGAATCAAAGAGTTGTTCAAACGAGTCATCAAAGTATATGAAGAAGAAGACCCTACCGTACGTCATATCCATATTAATTATGGTGATACACTCGAGAAAGGTATTGATAATGTCAAAAAAGCTATTCAGAAGTCAGACGGAGATTTACCTAAGAGCGTCTCGAAACGTTATTTAGCCATCAAGCTCTTAGAACACGACAAAGAAATAGAAGCCCAAATCAAGAGCTATGCCGATTGCGAACAAATATTAACCGAACGAAATAAGAACGCAGCTCATATAGAGAGCTTGCTTCAAACCGATTGCGAGACAGCTTTTACGGATGCTCGCTACGGTTTTATATCGGGTGCCCTTTGCGAAACTTTCGAACAAAATAAGATAAAAGAGGTATCAAAGACACAAATCATAGACTTGCTCCTCACCCACAAAGTATTAGGATTCCCGTTCTTTATCCTTTTCATGTGGATTATGTTTGAAGTAACCTTTCGTTTAGGTGAATATCCAATGGAATGGATAGAAAGTTTGGTCGAAATAATTGGAAACTTCATACGAAGCAACATGGCAGATGGTCCCTTAAAAGACTTAATTGTAGATGGAATCATTGGGGGAGTTGGGGGAGTAATTGTGTTCTTACCCCAAATCATTATCTTATATGCCTTTATCTCGTTTATGGAAGATTCCGGTTATATGGCAAGAGCTGCCTTTATCATGGATAAAATCATGCATAAAATGGGGTTACATGGCAAATCGTTTATCCCGCTGGTGATGGGTTTCGGATGTAATGTACCAGCTATCATGGCAACGCGCACTATCGAAAGCCGCAATAGCCGAATGATAACCATGCTTGTAACACCACTCATGAGTTGCAGTGCCCGACTCCCGGTCTATGTACTGATTACAGGAGCTCTCTTCCCACAACAAGCCGGAAGTATGCTTCTGCTTCTATATCTAATCGGAATCGTGATGGCAGTCGTTTTAGCACGTGTCTTTAAACGAGCATTTTTCAATGAAGAGGATGTCCCATTCGTGATGGAACTTCCTCCCTATCGAATGCCGACAGGAAAATCCATCCTCATCCACATGTGGGAAAAAGCCAAACAATACCTTCATAAGATGGGAGGCATTATTCTTGTAGCCTCTATCATCATCTGGTTCTTAGGGTATTTCCCGCGGGAAACAGAAAATACTGCCTACTTTGAACAGCAATTGGAAGAAATAGAGAACGCCCAGTTGGACGAAATCACAAAAGAAACACAAATAGCTGAGATAGAAGCACAAATGGCCATTGATCACCAAGAAAACTCTTACATCGGACATATCGGACGTGCTATCACCCCCATTATGAAACCTCTCGGATTCAACTGGAAGATAAGTGTCAGTCTCCTCTCCGGTATGGCTGCTAAAGAAATTGTAGTTAGCACATTAAGCGTTCTCTACACAGGAAGCGATGAGGAAGAACAAACTTTGACTGAACGCCTTATGGAAGAAAACTATCCGGACGGGAGGGCGGTATTCACACCTTTAGTGGGACTTAGTTTGATGCTTTTTGTCCTTCTTTACTTCCCATGCATAGCTACCATAGTAGCCATAAAGAATGAAGCTAACTCATGGAAATGGGGATTCTTTGTTATTGGTTACACCTGCTGTTTGGCCTGGATTGTCTCCTTTATAGTTTATCAAATTGGAAGCCTATTCTTGTAAACCGGTCAAATATGTGGCAAGAAATCAGTATATATATAATAGGTATAGTTGTTGTCCTTTATATAGGAAAACAGCTATACCATACAATCAAACATCCAGGAAAGACAAAATGTAACTGTGGGTGTAACGGATGTCATAATACTAACAAGGATTGTCATGAACTAAAAAAATAAACGAACAACATATTTCTAAGTCAAAAAGGTTTTAGTTCATTACGCTTTTACTATATTTGCAAAAATAAAAAGTCGTATGAAACTAAATATTTACAATATAGCTATTATTATATTTTTGACTTTTATATATAGCGGTTGTAGATTTAATGAAGAAGAATTATTTAAGCAAAATGCAGCAGAGGCACTTACTCTTCTTAACGAAATCATGTACAACTCCGATGTAAGTACTTTCAAAAATAATAGTAATAACGAACGCTTTAAAATTGTCCACATATCGGATATACATCTTTCGAAATCTACAACAGACAACCAATATGATAACCCTACAAATCTAAAACAGGCCGTTGCTTTTGCGAATCTAAATGAAGCAAAGATAAATGCTTTTGTGGCAAGTGGAGATTTTATTAATACGAATAAAGATAATGACAAGCAAACAGCCATAAAGTACTTAAACGCATTTGTCTCCACTTTTTTTGCTCTCAACAATTATATACCCAGCTTTATTTGTACAGGAAATCACGATACAAATATGGTCAGTGATAATTCGGACTATTATTTAAGCAAAGCCGAATTAAATTCAATTCTATTTAATTCACCCAATTATACGTATCAACGTTTAACCGGAGAAAACTACTATTACGCAGATGTTTCAGAACCCAATGGCAATATAATTCGTTTTATAGCGTTAGACAACACGGATCAGAATGATTTTAGTTATAACACACAACAAATCTCCTGCATCACACAGAAGCAATTAAACTGGCTTATTAATACCGCTTTAAAAGAAAATATGACTGACAAACATTCTGTTATCATTATCACACACCATCCTTTGCAACCTTATTCGAATGACCAAAGTACTTATATGTGTTCTGGTATTCACTTATATAAAGAGACATTGATACCATCAATTATCGATGCATTTATCGAGAAAAAACAAATTACAGTATCCTATAAAACACTGGCCTCTCCAAGCAACACCATTTCCGTAGATGCAAACTTTGAAAATAGTCCGGGAGATTTCATTTGTTATTTAGGTGGACATGCGCATACACCGACCTATTTTGATGTTTCATATAACGGAGGAGCAACACAAATTATGTTGTTAGCAAATACAATGGCTCCGGACTTACAAAATAATAATTATGGTTATATTGCAAGAGAAGAACACAAATCATCGAGTAATAGCTTCAGCATTTATGCCATAGATACTGAGGAAAAAGAAATTTACATTACATATTTTGGTGCTTACAAGGGGGCTTCTATTAAAACTATTTCTTACAGATAATTATGCTTCAAAAATTTATTAGCCAAACATTTTATTACCTCTTTATATTCACACTCGTATTTGGGGTTGTCTTTTATGATGCATTAGGATTCAATTTTACAGATGAATTGTGTGCTATCATTTTATGTGCTTTATATGCTTATTATGTCTTTCATACACCAAAATGGTCTGTCAATAAGCTGTTCCTGAAAACGTTAGGCATTTTCTTTTTCTATTTGGTTTATTCATTAGCTATTAAATGTAATACAAAAACGGCTATTTTATCAGATTGCATTATCCAAATAAAACCCTATTTGGCCTTTTTTACGGTATATGCCTTTAAACCTGTATTAAATCCTCAGATGAAAAAGAATATACAATTATTAGCCATTTTATTCTCTATCTATTTGTTGATTATTGGTATCACCTCATTTGCTAATCCTAACATTATACACATTTTACTTCATCATCAATCCCGTTTAGCAACAGCTGCAACAATCATGGCGCTCTCATACCTTTATTGCAGCAATTATACCATAAAAGAAAAAGTCATCTTCCTTCTTTTATTATCCATAGGTTTACTGTCCGGCCGTTCGAAAATGTACGGTTTCTTTGTTTTGTCCTCCTTTTTGGTTTTTTATATCAACGATAAATTTGAAATGAAATTCAACACAAGAAATATTACCATTTTCACTCTTGCGACTATCGCCATGATTTTTGTCGCATGGGATAAAATATATTATTATTTCATACAAGGAGGAGGTATTGGTTCAGATGGAGAAGCACAATATTTATATGCACGCTCTGCTCTATACTATTTCTCAACAGATATTTTCCGAGATTATTTTCCTTTCGGTTCTGGATTTGCCACTTATGCAACTTATACTTCTGGGCAGTATTACTCCCACATATATAATGATTTAGGAATTGATATGCTTTATGGTTTAACTAAAGATAATCCGACATTTATAGCGGACACTTATTACCCTTCGCTTGCTCAATTCGGTGTGGTTGGCGTACTGCTGTTTTTTTCTTTCTGGCTTAGTTTAACCCGAAAAGCCATCAAGCATTTTAACAAGAATAATACGAAAGAATTTTTAATCAGCCTTCTTGTTATTTTCTTTTTCATGATAGAATGCACCAGTGATACTACAATCACACATAATAGAGGTTTATTCATGATGATGCTTTTAGCACTATCATTGGTTGATACCATTAAAAAATTCAATGAAACCAATAGTCTGAAATGAGAATTCTTATAGCAAACAAATTTTATTACAATCGAGGAGGTGATTGTGTAGCATCTATTTCTCTGGAGAAACTTCTTCAAGAAAAAGGGCATCACGTCGCCTTTTTCAGCATGCAACATCCATCCAACTTCAAGTCGGAATGGAGTTCCTTTTTCCCTTCTTTTGTTGATTTCCAATCGAACAATTGGAATAATAGATATAAAGCCGCGATACGGATATTTTATTCTAATGAGGTCAAAAAGAAATTTCTACTACTACTTGAAGAATTTAAGCCCGACATCATACATCTCAATAACATACATTCCCAACTATCTCCTTTAATCGGAGAAATTGCACACAACAAGGGATTAAAAGTTATTTGGACTTTACATGATTATAAACTGATTTGCCCCGCTTATTCCTGCTTAAATAATGGCAATATTTGCGAGAAATGCATAGAAAATGGAAATACGGCGCCTGTCATTTCGAACCGGTGCATGAAAAACAGCTTTCTTGCAAGTTGTTTGGCTTATGCCGAATCTCGTTTTTGGAATAGAAAGCGATTGATAACCCATACAGATTATTTCATCGCGCCCAGCGCCTTCATGAAACGAATGATGATTAAAGGGGATTTCCCTGAGAATAAAATCAAAGTCATACCGAACTTTATAAATAGAGAATTGCTCCCTAAGTTATATCCAAAAGAAAACTACTTTTGCTTTATTGGAAGACTATCTTCTGAGAAAGGTCTCGAGACATTAATTAAAGCAGCCAATAAACTACCCTATCAATTGGTCATTATCGGTGGTGGTCCTTTAGAAGCAAAACTAAAAGCGATGGCATCAAGCAATGTCCATTTTGCAGGGGTTAAACAATGGGATGAGATAAAAGAGATTGTAGGTAAAGCCCGGTTTTGTGTCATTCCCTCCGAATGGTATGAAAATAATCCCATTTCCGCCATTGAAGCGCAATGCCTTGGGACTCCGATTTTGGGTGCAAACATCGGAGGTATACCGGAAACCATAACAGAAAACCAAAGCGGATTGCTTTTCAAATCGGGTAATGCCGATGATTTAAAAGAGAAGATACAACTAATGTATCAAACTGATTTTAATCATGAGCTTATCAGTAGAGAAGCCAAAGAGCGCTTTTCTGCCGAAAAATATTATAATGAGATTATCAAAATATACGAACAATAAAATACACAACCATGACATCTCTACCCACAGACATGTGCATTATTACGACATATCGTTGCCCGATGCGTTGTAAAATGTGCAATATATGGCAGAACCCTACAGAAAAAAGTAAGGAAATTCAGCCCAAAGAATTAGAAATACTTCCTCATGTAAAATTCGTAAACATAACGGGAGGCGAGCCTTTTATCCGAGAAGATTTGGATGAAATCGTGGAAGTTCTCTTTAGCAAATCGCCAAGAGTTGTTATCTCCACATCAGGATGGTTTGAAAAACGACTTATTCGTTTATGTGAAAAATTCCCTAATATAGGAATCCGTATCAGCATTGAGGGATTATCTCAAAAGAACGATGATTTAAGAGGACAAGCCGGAGGATTCGACAAAGGATTAAGGACACTCCTTACTCTACGAGATATGGGCATAAAAGACATCGGATTCGGAATCACGGTATCGAATAATAATTCCGCAGATATGCTGTCTCTTTATCATTTGGCCAAACAATTGAAAATGGAGTTTGCTACCGCAGCATTCCATAATTCCTACTATTTCCATAAATATGATAACCAAATATCAAACAAAGATGAGGTTATTTCCAATTTTGAAAAACTAATTGCTCTACAATTAAAAGAGCATTCTCCCAAGGCTTGGTTTCGTGCTTTTTTCAATAACGGATTAATCAATTATATTGAGGGAAACAGACGGATGTTGCCTTGCGAAGCCGGATTGGTTAATTTCTTTGTTGACCCTTACGGAGACGTTTATCCTTGCAACGGATTGGAAGAACAATATTGGAAAGAAAGTATGGGTAATATTCGAACCGTACAATCCTTCAAAGAAATATGGGAAGGCAAACAGGCTGAAAGAATACGAGCTTTAGTCCGAAAATGCCCGAAGAATTGCTGGATGGTAGGCACGGCGGCTCCCGTGATGAAAAAATATATTCACCATCCTATGCAATGGGTCATTAAAAACAAAATTAATAGTCTGCTCAACAAACCTTTATGTTTAGAACGGAAATGGTATAACGTAGGTCAGGATCCTGAACAAGGCAACCTAAAAAAGAATAATGACCTATGAGAATTGTAGCAGTTGGCCTGAGAGGCTTCCCAAACATACAAGGAGGTATAGAAACGCATTGCGAAGAATTATATCCCCGTATTGCACAAATGGGGCATGAAATAATCGTAGTCCGACGGTCGGGTTTCATCAAAGAAAAGCCTATTTTACAAACTTATAAAGGTGTTTTCTTCAAAGACATTTCCTCTCCTATGGTTTCAGGACTGGAGGCGGCTGTTCATACGTTAAAAGGTATTATTTATGCCAGAAAGATAAAGGCGGACATTGTCCATATCCATGCGATTGGTCCGGCTATAGCTATTCCTCTGGCCAAACTGTTAAAGCTCAAAATAGTAGTTACTCATCATGGACCTGATTATGACAGAGAGAAATGGGGGTTCTTTGCTCGTTTCATATTAAAAACGGGAGAACGATTCACGGCTATGTGGGCAAATGAAATTATCTCTATCTCTACAATTATAACCGACATCTTATCCAAGAAGTACCATCGGGTTAAACATGTCCATTTAATATATAACGGCATCACGTCACTCCCTCAAACGACATCAAAGTCTTATTTAGAGGAATTAGGCATTCAAAAAGGAAAATACATTTTAGCCGTAGGGCGTTTTGTAGAGGAAAAGCGGTTTGACAAATTAATTAAAGCCTATATCAAATTGAATTATCCTGATTATCAACTCGTCATAGCAGGAAATGCAGACCATCCATCTTCTTATTGTAACTATTTGAAGAATTTAGCTTTAGAGAATCAGGTCATTCTACCGGGCATTGTCAAAGATGAAAAATTAAAGCAACTCTATTCAAATGCAGCGTTGTTCGTATTGCCCTCTTCACACGAAGGATTACCCATAACGCTATTGGAGGCCATGAGTTGTCAACGAAAAGTATTAGCAAGTGATATTCCGGCAAATAAAGCAATAGGATTGCCTGAAGAGAATTACTTTCATACAAATGATTTGGAGGATTTAATCTCTCACATGCAAATGTTGTTGACCAATGGCCAGGATACTCAGCAATATGATTTATCCAAATATGACTGGAATCTCATCGCACAACAA
>CAZOKT010000093.1:0-8530 GCA_964580505.1 uncultured Parabacteroides sp.
GATGTAAGAGTTAAAGTTTACCATCGAAAGGGTGTTTCTTCTTTCCGCGAAAATGGTCAAACTTGCTGCTATAAGAATGCTACTAAATAAAATTAAAACAGGCTCTAAAGAATATATCATCACATCTTATTCATTATCAAGCTTGATGGCCATATTTAAGGGTTGACTAGTTAACGTGAGTTCGATATAAGATTAAAACAAGGTCAGTTGAAACGAACGTCAATGGCAGGTTGTTTTTCAAAGAAACAATAGGTGCTTTTACGACCCATGCATGACTCATTTTACGACTCATGCATGGATTGTTTTATGACCCATGCATGGGTTGTTTTCACGTCCCTTGCATGAATTTACGGATAAGCCGAATGGAACAGGATAAGAATAACCATAATCTCCGCATCGCTCATCCGGTTCAGTTTGTTCCGATGCTTATGGAGCTTATCTTCAAGCATAATCTTTCCTGCACTTTAGCAAGTATTAAACAGGCTCTTAGTTCGTTCCTATTAGTTTCTTATGCATAGCTGCCGCTGCTCGCCGTCCGTCACCCATTGCAAGTATAACCGTAGCACCGCCACGCACGATATCACCACCGGCAAACAACATCGGGATAGAAGATTCCATCTCATCATTTACTGCGATGGTACCTTTGCGCCCTAATTCCAAACCTGGAGTAGAATGCGGGACAATCGGATTAGGAGAGACGCCTACGCTGACAATCGCCAAGTCGATATCCAATGTTTCGGTTGCTCCCGGAATAGGGACAGGACTGCGCCGTCCTGAGGCATCTGGTTCACCCAGTTCCATCTTTTGGAGGATAACCTGCTTGACACGTCCTTGCTCATCTGCGATATATTCAATCGGATTATGCAACGTCAGAAACTCTACTCCCTCCTCTTTCGCATGCTTGACTTCTTCGATGCGGGCAGGCATTTCGGCTTCTGAACGACGGTAGATAATCATTGCCTTTTCCGCTCCCAGACGTTTAGCGGTACGTACGGAATCCATGGCGGTATTTCCTCCGCCAATCACGGCCACACGCTTTCCAAACGATACGGGTGTGTCTGAATCCGGATTGGCAGCATCCATCAGATTGACGCGTGTCAGGTATTCGTTCGATGACATAATATTAATGCTGTTCTCTCCCGGAATATTCATGAAGTTCGGCAATCCTGCGCCGGAAGCCACAAACACCCCTTTAAAGCCATCCGCCTTCAATTCTTCTATGCTGATGGTCTTACCCACGATACAATCCTTCACGAAATGTACACCCATCTTCGAGAGATTATTAATTTCCACATCGACAATCACATTCGGCAAGCGAAACTCAGGGATGCCGTATTTCAGCACTCCTCCGATTTCGTGCAATGCTTCAAATACAGTTACCTCATAACCATACTTTGCCATATCGCCGGCAAAAGAGAGACCGGCAGGCCCAGAGCCAATGACCGCCACCTTGATGCCATTCTTCTCACCTACAACCGGGACAGAAATATGTCCGCTCTCCCGTTCATAATCGGCTGCGAAGCGTTCCAGATAACCGATGGCAACTGCCTCATGCCCCATCTTCAGGTGGATACACTTCGATTCGCACTGCTTTTCCTGCGGGCAGACTCGTCCGCAGACTGCCGGCAATGCACTGGTTTCTTTCAGCACACGCGCAGCTTCCAAGAACTCTCCCCGTTCGATATTCTTTATAAAAGAAGGGATGTTGATACCGACCGGACAGCCAGTCATGCAAGTAGGATTTGCGCAATCCAAGCAACGATGCGCTTCTGTTACAGCCTGCTCGGGCGTCAAACCCTGATTAACTTCTTCCAGACGGGTATGCGAGCGGTATTCGGGGTCTAATTCGCGCATCTTGACACGCGGAATGGCTGTCCGTTCTTTCGGTTTCATTGCCTTACGAAGTTCTTCACGCCAGCAGGCGTTACGGTCTTCCAGTGCAGCTATCGGATGCACCTTGGCGGCATCCGAATCCAGTTTATGGATTTCCTGACGTTCTACTTCCTTGAACGCACCCATACGTTTCAGCATTTCATCGAAGTCGACCTGATGCCCATCGAATTCGGGACCATCCACACAGACGAACTTCGTTTTCCCACCGACTGTGATACGGCATGCGCCGCACATACCCGTACCATCCACCATAATCGTATTCAAGGAAACCTCCGTCGGGATGTTGTATTTCTTCGTAAGCAGACAGACAAATTTCATCATCACAGCCGGACCGATGGCAAAGCACTTGTCTACGTGCTCCCGAAGGAGGATATATTCTACGCCCTCTGTAACCAAGCCCTTCTGTCCATAGGAGCCGTCGTCCGTCATGATAATCACCTCATCCGAAGCGGTACGCATTTCCTTTTCGAGGATGATAAGCTCCTTCGTCCGTCCCGCTAAGACGGTAATCACTCGATTCCCGGCGGCTTTCAATGCCTGCACAATCGGCAGCATCGGAGCTACGCCCACGCCTCCTCCGGCGCAGACTACCGTGCCGAACCGTTCGATATGCGTTGCCTGCCCCAAAGGACCTACGACATCGGTGATTTCTTCTCCTACTTCCAGCCGGCACAATTTCATAGAGGAGAGTCCCACTTCCTGCACCACCAACGTAATTGTTCCCTTCTGCGGGTCTGCTCCGGCAATCGTGAGCGGCATACGCTCGCCCTTCTCACCTACGCGCACAATCACAAAATGCCCCGCCTTACGCGAGCGGGCAATCAGTGGAGCCTCAACCTCAAGCTTCACCACTTTTTCAGAGAAATATTCTTTGCTAACTATTCTATTCATATAATCGCTTTTTGTTTTTCTTTACTCAAACAGTCCTTCGTCGCGCACTAGCATCAGAATGGCGGCGTGCGGCACAATGAGGTATTTTTCATCATTGAAGTTGATTTCATAAGCGGCACTTTGCAAATAGATAGCTAAATCGCCGACTTGCGCCTGGAGCGGGAGATAGCGTACTTCGTCTTCTTTCTTCTCCCATACCTCCCGTTCTTCGTTTTGCGCCGGCAGCGGATAGCCCGGACCCACTTTGACTACATAGCCACACTGGATTTTGTCTTTCTCTTGCACGGTAGGAGGCAGATAAAGTCCCGTTTTAGTCTGGCTCTGCGGATTTTTAGGCCGGATAAGGACTTTGTCGCCTATCATAAGGAACTGGTTCGTGTTTTTTTCTTCCAAGGATAACTGCATAGCTGTTTTTCTTTTTTTCTTTGCGACTGCAATTTTACAAAAGATTGACCGTAATTCAAAGCCCTACGGGCGATTATTGCTTCAGTGCGTAAATCCGCCGGATGATATCGACAACTTTCAATCCCTCCAGGACATTTGTTGTAATCTGCTTGTCCGATTTTCCGGTCAGCACCTCCACTATGTTGCGGATGACGAAGTTATGATTCTGCGCCGAACCTTTATAGGGACCGTAGTCGTTGCCCAGATTGGTGGAGGCGAGTTTCGGCATCTCATAATCCTGCACGTGGCAATACTCCACTTCGTTCATGTACTGTCCGCCTATCTTCACACTGCCCCGCTCGGCGATGATGAGCATACTGCTCTCCATGTTTTTGTCCCATACCGCCGTCGAGTAGTTGAGGCAGCCCATGCCGCCGTTCACGAAATTGAACGTCACTAGTCCGGAGTCCTCAAACGCCGTCAGGTCGCGGTGATTGAAGTCGGCGAAACGCGCCTCGATGTTGCAAATGTCCCCAAAGAGCCAATACATGATGTCGATGAAGTGCGAGAACTGCGTGAAGAGCGTCCCTCCATCTAGCGCCGCGTCGCCATGCCATCCGCCCGGCTTGTAATAGCGCGCGTCGCGGTTCCAGTAGCAGTTCAGCTGTACCATGTACAGATTGCCCAACCTACCGGAATCCACCATCTCCTTAATCCACACCGATGGCGGCGAGTAGCGGTTCTGCATCACGCAAAACGCCTGTTTCCCGTAGCGCACGCGGTGTAAACCACCCTTTCCGCGTCCGCCAGTGTGAGCGCTATCGGCTTTTCGATGACTACGTGATGCCCTGACGCAATGGTGCGGACTGCCATCTCGGCGTGCAGGCCGTTCGGTGTGCAGATGTTGATTACGTCTACGTCTAAATCGGCCGCCAGCAGCTCGTCCAAAGAGCCGAAGAAAGGAACCTTGTACGCCTCGATGCCTAGCTCGTCTTTCGGCAGGACGTCGCACAGTGCCGCCAACTCCGCGCCCGCATCGCGCGTTATCATCTCTGCGTGCCGTTTCCCGATATGCCCGCAACCAATCACAGCAAACCTTATTTTTTTCTGATTATCCATCTTTTTTATTGCTGATTTTTATATATTAGACATTATACCGAATAAGATTTTAGGGCACTGATAATCATAAGCCCTGTTTCTTATTCTGTATAAACTCTATTGAATAAATACCTGTTTTTTCCAGTTTCGTCCTTCCGCCGTTTGCCAAAAGTTTCGGTAACTGTCTTTGTTCCTCAAAGTGCTCCCAAAACGTTTTGGCAGGTCTTCGACACCCTCCGCTTATCCGAAATTGCGTATTGTCCGGATGATGTAATCGATTTCCGCCTCCGTCATCTCTGTATGGATGGGCAGCGAGAGCACACTTTGGGTGAGCATCTCCGCATTGAGTAGCGGCGTGCCCGTCCGCGAAACGCCTCTTGCCGGTGCAAAGGCAACGGATAGTAAACCATCGACGGGATACCGTGCTGCTTGAGGTACGCCTGCAAGGCATCGCGCTTTCCATCGGCTACTCGGAGCGTGTATTGATGGAAAACGTGTGCAGAGTAGGGAACGCGGTGCGGAATCGTCCAGCGGTCATCCCCTGTCAGTGCCTCATCATACCGTGCCGCCACCGCCTGCCGTGCCCGCGTGAACTCCGCGAAGTGCGCCAGCTTCACGTCCAGCACTGCCGCCTGAAGTGTGTCCAACCGCGAGTTGCACCCAACCATCTGGTGATGATATTTCTGCTGTTGACCGTGGCTGGCAATCATGCGCATACGCTCGGCAAGCACAACGTCGGTCACCATCATCGCTCCGCCGTCGCCGTAGCCCAGCGGTTTGGAAGGGAAGAATGAGATCGTGCCGATATGTCCGACTGTGCCCGCCATCCGCTTCGTGCCGTCGGCAAAGTGCACCTCCGTGCCGAGCGACTGCGCATTGTCCTCGATGACGTACAATTTATTCTTCTTCGCAATCTTGCAGATACTCTCCATGTCGCACGCCTGCCCGAACAGATGCACCGCCACGATGGCGCGCGTCTTTGCCGACAAAGCCTGCTCGATTTTCGCCGCGTCGATATTGAACGTATCCGCCTCGACATCCACCCAGACCGGAACCACGTTCAGCAGTGCAGCCGCCTCCGCCTCCGCCACATAGCAGAAAGCCGGCACAATCACCTCATCGCCCGGCGAGAGCCCCAGCGTCATCAGGGCAATAAGCAACGCATCCGTTCCGTTGCCGCACGGCACCACATAAGCTCCCCCCCCCCAAATAGTCAGACAGGTGAGAAGCAAACCTCCTCACCTGCCCTCCGTTAATAAAGGCGCCTTCATCGATAACTGTCTGCATCGCCTGGTCTATCTCCGGCTTAAAGCGGAGGTACTGGTGATGCAAATCGACCATCTGTATATCCCATTCTTCCACGTTCAATCTTGGTTCATCCTTATTCTATTTGACTTCGCTTCCCGGCTTCACAGCTCTGTCCGGCGTGATGACCGCCAAGCCCCCATCGAAGTTCTCGGCAGAGAGAATCATCCCTTCCGAGAGGATTCCCTTCAGCTTGCGGGGTGCTAGATTGGCAATGAAGCACACCTGCTTGCCTACTAGCTCCTCTGGTTTATAATAATGCGAGATTCCCGACACGATGGTACGCTTCTCCAGCCCGTCGTCAATCAGGAACTGCAAGAGCTTGTTTGCCTTCGGCACTTTTTTGCATTCCAATACCGTGCCCACACGGATATCCAGCTTCATGAAGTCGTCGAAAGCAATATTCTCGCGTATCGGATTGGCTTTGTAGTTTGCGTCCTCATTTGCCTTCTTCGTTGCCAAGAGTTTGTCTGTCTGTGCCTGAATGACATCATCCTCAATCTTCTCGAAAAGCAGCTCCGCCTTGCCCAGCACATGTCCTGCTTCAAGCAAATCGGTCGAACCCAAACGGCTCCAGCCCAACGACTCGACGTTCAGCATCGCATTCAGCTTCTTCATGCTGAACGGCAGGAAAGGCTCGAACGCGATAGCCAAGTTGGCCGTAATCTGCAAAGCGATGTTCATAATCGTAGCCACGCGCGGCATGTCCGTCTTGGCTAATTTCCACGGCTCGGTATCTGCCAAATACTTGTTCCCGATGCGCGCGAGATTCATCGCTTCCTTTTGGGCATCACGGAAATGGAACGTGTCCAGCAGATGCTCGACCTTCTCTTTCACATCGGCAAAATCCTGCAACGTCAGGCGGTCATAATCGGTTAGTTCGCCGACAGCCGGCACTTTATTCTCGAAATACTTGCCCGTCAGCACAAGCGCACGATTTACGAAGTTGCCGAGAATCGCCACCAGCTCATTGTTATTCCGCGCTTGGAAATCTTTCCACGTAAAGTCATTGTCTTTAGTCTCCGGCGCATTCGCTGTCAATACATAGCGCAATACGTCTTGCTTGCCCGGCATTTCAATCAGGTATTCGTTCAACCAGACAGCCCAATTGCGCGAGGTGGAAATCTTATCGCCCTCCAAATTCAGGAATTCATTCGCGGGAACATTCTCCGGCAAATTAAAAGAGCCCTCCGCTTTCAACATGGAAGGGAACACGATACAATGGAACACGATATTATCTTTCCCGATGAAGTGTATCATCTTCGTTTCTGAGTCTTTCCACCACTTTTCCCAGCTTTCCGGCAATAATTCTTTCGTATTGGAGATATAACCAATCGGTGCATCAAACCAAACATACAGCACCTTGCCCTCCGCTCCTTCAACCGGCACAGGAATACCCCAATCTAAATCGCGGCTCACAGCACGGGGCTGCAATCCCATATCCAGCCAGCTCTTACACTGTCCATAGACATTCGGCTTCCATTCTTTATGACCTTCCAGAATCCATTGGCGCAATAAAGGTTCCCATTTGTCTAATGGCAGATACCAATGCTTCGTCTCGCGCATTACCGGTTTACTTCCGCTAATCGCCGACTTCGGATGAATCAGTTCGGTGGAACTAAGCGAAGTACCGCAGGCTTCGCACTGGTCTCCATAAGCATGTTCATTTCCGCAATGCGGGCATGTTCCCGTGATATAACGATCGGCAAGGAATTGCTTTGCCTCCTCATCGTAATACTGCTCACTGGTCTTCTCTATAAATTCACCTTTATCATACAATGTACGAAAGAACTCGGAAGCTGTTTCATAATGAATCTTCGATGTCGTACGCGAATAAATATCAAAAGAGATGCCAAAATCCTCGAATGATTTCTTAATAATGTTATGATAATGGTCTACGATATCTTGCGGAGTAACCCCCTCCTTTTTTGCGCGAATTGTGATGGGCACGCCATGCTCGTCTGAACCACCTACCATAATCACTTCTTCACCTTTCAAACGAAGATAACGCACATAAATATCAGCCGGAACATACACACCCGCCAAATGACCAATATGCACCGGTCCGTTCGCATACGGAAGTGCTGTTGTTATCAATGTTCTCTTAAATTTCTTTTCCATGTTGATGATTCTCTCTACTTTTATTCCACAAAGATAAGGATTATTTATTTTTCGTTGAACTTTTTACCCACGGATATTGTTATCTTCATAAACAAAACATTATATACACTTTATAATAAGTCCTTGTCAACAGGCGAATATTTATGAAAATCATATTTGAAATTAAAGAGAATTTGGCCGATATTCTTGACCAACTTTTACACTCTGATTTCTGGATTACAGAAGTAAAGGAAGTTAGTGATAACAAAAAAATCATCACTATCCGTGACCTTGCTTACCCGCAAGAAGCAGTAGCAGAGGTAACGGAAAGCTGTATTCTGTTAAAAACGGCATGGTCTAAATATATTTACCGCATATTTGAAAAAAATGATTCATGCTGGTGTGAATATATCGGTGCATATCGTGGATTGCTCGAACAAAAACTTCTGCCAATTATTACACCGAAAGAAAACCTATTAGACCAAGAAGTTTCCAGTTCGTTGTTTGGCAATACACCAAAGACATTGCGCGAATATGCTAAAGACAATCTTAAATTAAAACGTTTCCGTCAACAAACATTTGGAGATATTGGGTTTTCCACCAACGATCATCCCAAGCAGGTATATGATGCTTTTATCAAAGAAGACTATATTCCAGATGAAAAGATATAGTGTTTTTTGAATGAATGGTCATGATAATGGAAGTATCAGTATCATCCCCCATATATATAAGGTAGAATAGGTCAGGCCGTGCTTGCTAAGTGTGCTCGCACAGAAATGTTACAAAAGAGAATTTGACATACTTAACGTGAGTTTGATATAAGAAAGCAGATTACGGCAGAAGAACCGTTCCCTGTTCT
>CAZOKT010000094.1:0-8508 GCA_964580505.1 uncultured Parabacteroides sp.
TATTTACGCTTTTTCTACTTTTACATAAAGGGTGAAATCTTCAAAATCGAGAGTTGTCGCATTCTCAATAGGTATGGCAGTCACCTCGATACGGTTAGCCAGCACTTGATTGGCAATGTACTCTTTGTAATCGTTGACTGCTCCATCCATTTCAGCAGAGGAGGCGATGGAAATATTCACTTTGTCGGTGATGTCAAATCCACTGCTCTTGCGGAGGTTCTGAATGCGATTTACCAACTCGCGCGCCAAACCTTCCTTCTTTAAATCGTCGGTGAGGGTAATATCCAGCGCGACAGTAAGGCGACCTTCGTTTGCCACGAGCCAGCCCGGGATATCTTCGGAGATAATCTCCACATCCGAGCGTTCAACCACCACTTCTTGTCCGTCAATCTGGAGCGTAAAGGTTCCTGCCTTTTCAAAAGCATTGATATCTTCCTGGCTCATTTGCTGAATCTGTGTGGCCAACGCTTTCATGATTTTGCCGTATTTCGGTCCCAACTTTTTAAAATCCGGTTTGATACGCTTCACCAAGATACCCGCTGTATTGTCTACGAATTTCATATCCTTTACGTTCACTTCGTTCAGGATAAGCGGTTTCACGGCTTCGATGCTCTCCTTCAGGCAATCATCCAAAACCGGAACCATCAGCACACGGAGCGGCTGACGCACTTTGATATTCACCTTACGACGCAAAGCCAATACCATCGATGAGATAGCCTGCGCCATCTGCATCCGCTCTTCCAATGCCTTGTCGATACATTCTTCACGACAAACAGGGAAGTCTGACAGATGTACCGACATTGTCTGCTCGCGATTCGTTACTGCAACCAAATCGCAGAACAACTTGTCGGCATAGAACGGAGCAATCGGCGCCATAAGTTTGGATACAGTTTCCAGACACGTATATAACGTCTGGTAAGCCGAGATCTTATCTTCCGTCAGGCCGCCTTGCCAGAAACGCTTGCGGTTCAGTCGGACGTACCAGTTGCTCAGATTATCGTTCACGAAGTCCGAAATAGCACGTCCTGCCTTTGTCGGTTCGTAGGTATTTAGGAAATTATCCACATCCTTCACTAAAGTATTCAGTAACGAAAGAATCCAACGATCAATCTCCGGACGCTTCTCCCAAGCAATCTCCGGTTGTGAATAATCGAAGCCGTCCACGTTCGCATAAAGTGCGAAAAAAGAATAAGTATTATATAGTGTACCGAAAAACTTGCGTCGCACCTCTTCGAGCCCTTCGATATCGAACTTCAAGTTATCCCACGGCGAAGCATTCGTTATCATGTACCACCGGAGAGGATCGGAACCATATTTCTCAATAGTGACAAACGGGTCGATGGCATTGCCCAGTCGTTTCGACATTTTATTCCCGTTCTTATCCAATACCAAACCGTTTGACACGACATTCTTAAAAGAGACACTATCAAATACCATCGTAGCAATCGCATGGAGCGTAAAGAACCAGCCACGCGTCTGGTCGACACCCTCTGCAATAAAGTCGGCAGGATAATAAATACCTTTATCAATCAAATCTTTATTCTCGAACGGATAATGCAACTGAGCATAAGGCATTGACCCAGAGTCGAACCAAACGTCAATTAAATCTGTCTCACGCTTCATAGGCTGACCGCTCGACGAAACCAAAATGATATCATCTACATAGGGGCGATGCAAATCAATCCGGTCGTAGTTTTCTTTCGTGTAAAGATTCGGCACAAATCCGAGTTTTTTATACGGATTCTCCTGCATGAAACCGGCGGCTACCGATTTCTCTATCTCATTATACAGTTCCTCGACCGAACCGATGCAACGCTCTTCGCCCGTTTCACTCCGCCAGATAGGAAGCGGAGTTCCCCAATAACGCGAACGGCTCAGATTCCAGTCATTCAAATTTTCAAGCCATTTGCCAAAGCGTCCTGTTCCAGTCGATTCAGGTTTCCAGTTAATGGTCTTGTTCAACTCAATCATACGCTCCTTACAAGCCGTCGAACGAATAAACCAGCTATCCAGAGGATAATAGAGTACGGGTTTGTCGGTACGCCAGCAATGCGGATAGTTATGCACATGTTTCTCCATCTTGAAAGCCTTGCTCTCTTGTTTCATCTTCATGCAAATGTAAACATCAAGTGACTCTACCGCTTGAGCCGCTTTCTCATCATACTTGCCATTAATAGTAAACTGCGGGTCGTATGCATTCTTCACCCAGCGACCTTCATATTCCTTATAGAGGGCTACATCAACACACGCAGCCACAAAGTTCTCATCCAATTCATCCAAGAGGTAGAACTTACCCGTCAAATCTACCATCGGACGCGTCTCGCCCTTCTTGTTAATCATGAATAGAGAAGGTATTCCAGCTGCCTTCGCCACGAAAGCATCATCTGCACCAAACGTAGGCGCAATATGCACGATACCTGTACCATCTTCCGTAGTCACATAATCACCTGGAATCACCCGGAAAGCTTTTGCCGAAGCGTCATGCCAATTCCCATTTTCATCCACTTCAACCGGTTTAACCCAGGGGAGGAGCTGCTCATATTCCATACCTACTAAATCCAGTCCCTTATATTCACCTACAATCTTAAAGGGAATCAGTTTATCACCCGGTTTGTAATCTTCCAAAGCAACGCCTTCCGCTTTCTTATTGAAGTGCGTATAAAGCAAAGCTTTGGCTAATACGACTGTCTCTTTCTCACCCGTATAAGTATTATAGGTTTGAACAGCTACATAATCAATCTTCGGACCTACGCAGAGAGCCGTATTCGAAGGCAATGTCCACGGGGTCGTAGTCCAAGCGAGGAAATAAGGAGTCCCCCATCCCATCATCTCTGGCTTCGGATTCTTAATCTTAAACTGACCAACTACGGTCAAATCTTTCACGTCCCGATAACAACCCGGCTGATTCAACTCGTGGGAACTCAATCCTGTACCGGCAGCCGGTGAATAAGGCTGGATGGTATAGCCCTTGTATAATAATCCTTTGTCGTAAAGCTGCTTTAAGAGCCACCAAAGGGTTTCGATGTATCGGTTGTCGTAGGTGATATAGGGATTCTCCATATCTACCCAATACCCCATTTTTTCCGTTAAATCCATCCATTCTTTTGTGAACTTCATCACATCTTTACGGCAGGTTGCGTTATATTCAGCGACTGATATCTTCTTGCCGATATCCTCTTTCGTGATGCCTAATGCCTTTTCCACACCTAATTCGATAGGTAATCCGTGCGTATCCCAACCAGCTTTGCGATTGACTTTAAAGCCTTTCATGGTCTTATATCGGCAGAATATATCTTTAATGGAACGTGCGATTACGTGATGAATGCCCGGCATCCCGTTGGCTGAAGGCGGTCCTTCGTAAAACACGAACGAAGGATGTCCTTCGCGGATTTCAAGACTCTTGTGGAAGACATCACCGTCTTGCCACTTCTTCAGGATTTCCTTATTCACGTCCGACAAGTCAAACTTCGAATATTCGGCAAATTTCTTACTCATATTTTAATTTATTTAGCTACAAAACTCGTGCAAAAGTAGTTATTTAATTTTAATTAGACAAAGAACAAATGCTCAACCAATATCTTAATTCCGATGACTATCAGTATCAATCCGCCTATCAAGTCGAGCTTAATATCCATCTTTCTGCCTACACGCTTGCCAAAACATACACCAAAAGCCGAAAATAGAAACGTTACCACCACAATGGTCAGTGTAATCAGTAATAACGAAGTCTGCATCAATGCCAGCGAAACGCCTACGGCCAGTGCATCTATGCTTGTAGCCACGCCCAATCCACAGAGTGTCTTCAGACATAACGGGTTCATCTTTTCCTCTTCCTCTTTGCCTTTCAAACTATTGTAAATCATTTTTCCTCCTAAATAAGCCAACAGGAAGAAAGCAATCCAGTGGTCGAACGACTCAATCAGCTTCAAAAAACTAACCCCCAATAGATATCCGGCTAACGTAAACAGAGCTTGAAAGCCGGCCAGCACGCTTGCTATACGTACCATCTGTCCAACGGAACACTGCTTGATAATAGCCCCGCTTGTAACAGACACGGCCAAACTATCCATAGATAATCCAATCGCTAACAATACAATCTCTACAAATGACATATAAAACTTTTTATAAAAATGAAGAACGAAGAATGGCAACCATCTGTTGTTCGGCATCAAACCAAAAATATCCTGCCCGATGAATCGAGCAGGACCTTACCTTTGGAAGATTTCATCCCGTCTTCAAATCTCCTTTGCTATTTTATAATTATTCCGATTCTGCGAATTGCGCGAAATCAGTTCTCCCAAAAATCCCGCCAAGAATAGTTGCGTTCCTAAAATCATGCCTGTCAGTGCGATATAGAAATAAGGGGAATTTGTGACCAACGGACGTGGCGAACCTGCCCACAAAGAGAGCAACTTAGCCCCCAATACGATGATCAGCGAGATAAAGCTCAAGAAGAACATCACGCTTCCCCAAAGCCCGAAGAAGTGCATCGGCTTCTTTCCAAACTTCGATGCGAACCACAGCGTAATCAAGTCCAGATAACCATTCACAAAGCGGTCTAACCCAAACTTGGTCTTTCCATACTTGCGGGCTCGGTGGCACACAACCTTTTCGCCAATCTTCGTAAACCCTGCAATCTTCGCCAAATAAGGAACATAGCGATGCATATCGTTATAGATTTCGATATTTTTTACCACGATATTCTTATATGCCTTCAATCCGCAATTAAAATCATGCAAATTATGGATTCCTGAGAATCTGCGTGCCGTAGCGTTGAAAAGCTTTGTTGGAATTGTCTTTGAGAGCGGGTCGTAACGTTTCTTCTTCCAACCCGAAACCAAGTCATAGTTGTCTTCCGTTATCATGCGGAAAAGCTCCGGAATCTCGTCCGGACTATCCTGCAAATCGGCATCCATCGTAATGACCACATCGCCCTGCGCACGCTGGAAACCGCAATGCAATCCGGGAGACTTACCATAATTACGACGGAAACGTATCCCCTTCACTACTGAAGAGCGTTGCCGGAAGCCTTCGATAATCTCCCATGAATTGTCTGTACTGCCATCATCCACAAAAATAATTTCATACGTAAAATGATTTTCGTCCATCACTCGCTGAATCCAAGCGAACAGTTCCGGAAGTGACTCGGCTTCATTATATAACGGAATTACTACTGATATATCCATTCTTGCTTTGTATTATTTTATTTCAACCCATTCATTTTCCGGCAATCATGCTTTCTTCCAGCTGAGCAGCCAAGCTACCGGTACCGAAAAGATGACTCCATATAATATATTATTCAAGATTCCCTGCAACGCCATATGTATCGGAGAAAAATCCAATGCCTCCACCGATTCAATCACTTGGTTATCTACCTCCATTTGTTTAAGGAATTCTATGGTCTGACTTACCGTATTGGTCAAATAATCCGGCGGGGCTACAAACCGGTAGAAGATATAATGCATAATCGATACGATAAGGGCTGCAAAGAAATAAAGCAATACACCGAAACTCCAGGCTTGTCCGAATGTAATGCTTCCTCCTAAATCTCCCCGATATTTCTTGGTTAAGATATAACCCATATAAGGAACAACCAACGAAAGTCCCCAATATATAGTTATCAAATAAGGATAACGTAAGCTGAACATATTAAAAAAGTATTTCACTACCCAATAAATGCCCAATACCAATCCGTAATACATTGCTGCCGGAAACAATAAATTGTTCTTTCTTTCCATTTGTTAGATTCAACGATACTATTTGGCTGGCAAAATTACTCTTTTTGCAAGAAATAACAAGAGAAAAAAGCTAACGGATTAAAAAGAAATACCTTCCGCGATATCTCATCGCGAAAGGCTACATAACTAAACAATTCAATATGAATAGTGACCTCGGAGGGGATCGAACCCTCGACCCAATGATTAAGAGTCATTTGCTCTACCAGCTGAGCTACGAAGTCAAATCCTTTTTTACTCTTTTTATTTGTGACCTCGGAGGGGATCGAACCCTCGACCCAATGATTAAGAGTCATTTGCTCTACCAGCTGAGCTACGAAGTCATAATCCTTTATTTACAACCCTTTCCCTGATTGCGGGTGCAAATATAGAAACTATTTTATTACCAGCAAAATTTTCAAAAACTTTTTTATTTCGTATCTTTTCCTTTCTGACCCGTTTCACCTTACACCCACGTATGTGTTCGGAGATGGTCACACTTTCGGTAAAAATAAGGATGCACCAAGTTCAAAGTATGTGAACTTAATTCTTTCTTATCACACGGGTATATAAATCGCAATTTATATCTAAATTTGCGGGCATATTCCCAAATAATGGAGAAACAGAACTATGAATTTTGAATTATCATCCGCTTTCAAGCCGACAGGCGACCAACCCGAAGCTATTGCTGCTTTAACTGAAGGATTACGAACCGGCGTACCATTCCAAACGTTGTTGGGCGTTACAGGTTCGGGAAAAACATTTACTATCGCCAATGTGATTAAAGAGGTTTGCCGTCCTACGTTAATCCTGAGCCATAATAAAACATTGGCCGCTCAGCTTTATAGTGAATTCAAGTCTTTCTTTCCTAATAATGCAGTGGAATATTTTGTTTCCTATTATGATTATTATCAACCGGAAGCCTACCTGCCTTCAACGGATACTTACATTGAAAAGGATCTGGCTATCAATGAAGAGATAGACAAACTCCGGCTTCGCGCAACAGCGTCTTTACTTTCCGGACGGAGGGATGTGATTGTGGTTTCTTCGGTTTCTTGCCTTTACGGCATGGCAGATCCGCGTGCGTTTGCTGAAAAAGTAACTCATTTGGAAAAAGGCATGCAGATAGATCGAGATGAGTTATTAAGGCGATTCGTAGCGGCTTTATACATTAATAATAAATTGGAATTTAAGAGCGGATGTTTTCGTGTGAATGGAGATACGGTTGATATTTTTCCTGCAATAGAGACATTTGATGGCGTAGCTTATCGTATCGAGTTTTGGGGCGATGAAATCGAGCGCATCTCTTCTTTTGACCCGAACAACGGAAACGAAATAGATGAACAGGACGAATTGAACATTTATCCTACCAATCTATTCGTAACGACACAAGAACGTATAAATCAGGCTATCGGGCAAATTGATGTGGATTTAGGCAAGCAAGTTGAATATTTGAAAGAGATAGGTAAACCATACGAGGCGAAGCGTTTATATGAACGCGTAACTTATGATTTGGAAATGATTCGCGAGTTGGGGCATTGTTCAGGTATCGAAAATTATTCCCGATATTTTGACGGGCGTGCTGCCGGGGAACGTCCTTTTTGTCTCTTGGATTATTTTCCGAAAGATTTTCTATTGGTAGTTGATGAGAGCCACGTTACGATTCCTCAGATTCGGGCAATGTATGGAGGCGATTATGCTCGGAAGAAAAATCTGGTAGATTATGGATTTCGGTTGCCTTCCGCTATGGATAATAGACCTTTGACTTTCGACGAATTCGAATCACTTACCCCTTGCGCCATTTATGTGAGTGCAACACCGGCCGATTATGAATTGGAAAAAAGTGAGGGTATCGTCGTAGATCAAGTGATTCGTCCGACCGGCTTGCTTGATCCGGTTATTGAGATTCGTCCGACCTTAAACCAGATAGATGATTTAATGGAAGAGATTGCACAACGAGCTGCGGTGGATGAACGAATCTTGGTTACTACTCTGACAAAACGTATGGCAGAAGAGCTGACTACCTATATGACACGAATGGGGGTACGTTGTAATTATATTCATAGCGATGTGGAGACGCTGGAACGTGTTCAGATAATGGACGATTTACGGAAAGGGTTGTTTGATGTTTTAATCGGGGTAAATTTACTTCGTGAAGGATTAGATTTGCCCGAGGTCTCTTTGGTCGCCATCTTGGATGCAGATAAAGAAGGTTTCCTGCGTTCCCACCGTTCTTTGACTCAAACAGCCGGGCGTGCGGCCAGAAATGTGCATGGCAAAGTGATATTCTATGCGGATAAAATAACGGAAAGCATGCGTTTGACCATTGATGAAACAAACCGTCGGCGTGAAAAACAAATGGCTTATAATGATAAACATGGAATTACACCAACGCAAGTAGTAAAGAACAGTGTCTCGTTAGTAGCTGAAAAACAACAGCAAAATGCAGTAGAACCTTATGCTTATGTAGAGTCTAAATCATTATTGGCAGCAGATCCGATAGTTCAGTATATGAATCGTTCTCAGCTGGAAAAAACTATTGAGCAAACAAGACAAAAAATGGGCGAAGCTGCCAAAAAATTAGAGTTTATCGAAGCTGCCCAATATCGAGATGAATTGGTTAAACTGGAAATGTTATTGGAAACAAAGAAAGAAATGAGTGTGGAAAACGCATTGAATCCCTAAAAGAGGTCATGTAAATAACGTCGTGAGTTCGACATAAGATGCAAATTATTTCTCTGAGAGATAGGGATATAGCAATAAAAGCATTATTGTAAACAACCCTTAAAATTTC
>CAZOKT010000095.1:0-1489 GCA_964580505.1 uncultured Parabacteroides sp.
GACCTTTACTTATCGAGTAGACGGCTGATTACTTACCGAGTAGACCACCCCACTACTTATCGATGCGCCATCAGCCTCATCCCGCAGTAGTTTTTTGCACTTCCGGAATCACTGTTTTAATTGATTACGTCAAAAAAATCGAGATTTAGAGAAGAAAAATTGAAAAAGCAGGAAATAATTGGTATCTTTATAATAGAATACAGATGGAAGATACAAGCGGATTTATTATTTCATTTCCTTTTGTAATTTTTACCTGATTTATCACTTCTGCCTGAAAGCTATCTTAAAATTATTTCTCAGAATATAACAGAATCGACGCAATTACTGTCTGTTTACCAAAAAAATCACGGTATATGCTACCTGTTCAATCCTATATCGGACATACGTTAATTAATAAATAGTTATCCGATTAAAAGTCTGTATCTGTTTTTAATCCATCCTGTTCTTTATCGTATAAAAACATCTTTGTATATTTGCCCCGAATTAAAAAACGTCTTTCTTTCCAAAAAGAATGCAGCGTTTGAGTTAAAAATAACATCATATCATAATGTCTGGCTTATTACCTCACAAGGGTGAAGCTTATATGCGTGAATTAAGCAAAGATGGACGAACAACAACTGATAGCAGGTTGCAAAAGCAGGAATAAGTTAGCCCAACGTGAGCTGTATGAAAAGTATGTCCGCAAAATGCTGGCGGTATGCCTGCGGTATGTCAACGATAAAGAGACTGCACGCGACCTGATGCAAGACGGGTTCGTCCGCGTATTTACTGCCATCGATAGCTATACGGGCATTGGTGCATTTGAAGGATGGCTCCGCAAGATATTCGTAAACGGAGCTTTAGAGTATTTGAGACGAGGAGACGTATTGAAAGAATCGACTGTCTTGGAAAATACAGCAGAGTTGATACAGCCGAACAGTAATGCCATATCTGACCTGTCGGCTGAGGAGTTGATGAAGTTGATTCACGCCTTGCCTACGGGCTTCCGGACGGTATTTAACCTATTCGCCATCGAAGGCTACTCACATAAGGAAATCAGCGAGATGTTGGGCATTACCGAAAGTACCTCCCGTTCGCAATTTACACGAGCAAGGCAATTATTGCAAAAACAAATTAAGGAATTGTATAAGTAGAAACATATGTATAAAGACAGAGATGAGTTGGATGAAATATTCCGTTCAAAGTTGTACGACTTCGAAGCGGATGTGCTTCCAGAGGACTGGAATGCGATAGAGCATCGCTTACCGCACCCTTCGCTCAAGAAGACTACACACCGCACGTGGTATTACTGGGCGGCCGCAGCTTGCATCACACTCATGCTCGTCATGTCCGGCATCTATTTTGCCATGAATGAAGCGGAAGAACATCTCGTTAGCCCCGCACTGACCTCACAAGTAGAAGAGGCTCCGCTGATTGACAATCCTCCGATGGCAGAGCCTACGCACATCATCGCACAAGTGCAGGTACCGCCTCGCATCATCTCCACAAA
>CAZOKT010000095.1:1589-3319 GCA_964580505.1 uncultured Parabacteroides sp.
TTGAAAGAATCGCTTAACAGACGTAAATAGATAATGAATTAAATAGATAAAATGAACATGAAGAAAATTGTATCTTTTTTAGCATCGGCGCTATCCGCCGTAACATTGCTGACCTCTTGTTTGGGTGAAGGCACAAATACCCAATCGTTTACAACTTGTGGCGTCTATTTTACCAATACTGCTGCAAGTAATCTGCCTATGCTCGACGTAGGCTCGGCCTATGTTTACATTCCCAGTTTAATATCCGAAGGGTATAGCGAAAACGCATGCTTGGGAGTAGGCATCACTATTGATTATAACTCCGAAGAGAACCTCGATTGGTCAAGCAAAGGATATCTCACAGCATCTCTCACCACATCAGCCGTAGTGATTGACCAATGGCGCTCTACACCTATTGTTTCGACCACTGATACAACTACGCTGAAGACCGACGAGATTTCCCTCAATTATGGCTTCACCAGCACCGGCTATTACAATTATGCACGCGGATACCTGTTCTTTACCTCAGGAGCAAGAATCAGCAGCCAGCAAGACGTAACATGGTATTTGAGTTACCCGAGTGACCTTGAACCGGTGATAGAGAACGGTAGCGAACGCCATTATCAGTTCTTCGTTCGTGCAACTGCTGAGGGCGACAATACGAATGCCAGCAATCAGGACGTAAACAATGCTTATTATGTGAAAGATGTATTCGAGGCAATCAATCAGAAAGAAGCAGCTGACAATCAGCAGTATTTCTACATTGACTTCAATTACGTCAGAGCTATCGACGAAGAGACTAATACGCCGGTATGGTCTACTACTACGGCGATGTATGCGGTGTCAACCGAATAATAAAGATTTCACCTTATAATCATGCCATAGAGGAGTTGGAATTTGTTCTGACTCCTTTTTTTATTACTTTTGCACGGAAGAAAAACAGGTTATGAAACTGCATACGATTGGCCTATTGGCATTTATCATACTGACTTCCTGCATGGGCGAGAGCGGCGAATGGGAGACTTACGGTTCGCAAGTAGGAATAGTACAAATCAACGGCTCGGAAAAGTTAATAGAACTACGTTCGGGCAATCTGATCACGTCTGACGACTTCCAGAACCAAGCCGTAGAGCAAGATGATTGCTGTCTGGTTGACTTCCGAATAAACCACTCCGAACAACCACGGCGTGACGAGGGCGTCTATCTGGTTGACATCGTACAATATGAGTCTGTACAAGAATGGCCACTACTAAACGAGGTGGACACCATCTCCGTGCATCGCGATGAATCATTCCTCGACTTCGAGATTGATGCGAGCCTATATGTGAACGGACACTTGTTCATCTTTCCTGAATACCGAAGACATTATTACGCGCAAGAGGACTCGTTCTGGATGTCGTACGATCCTTCGCTACCTCTTATAACTGATGAACTGACCGGTTCTCAAGGATTCGAACTATACTTGCGCTCCACATCCTGGCGGACAAGCTCGGATACTGCCTCCATTAGATCCGCCGTACTAACTGAAGCATTTCATATTCATGATTTCATAGATAGAGCCCTTGCCAGTGGTAAGATTTCGGGAGATTCACTGAACTTCAGATTGGTATATCCGGAGTATTTCCTCGACTCGGATTCATCATCTTATGGCTGGCGAACATCAGATATGTACACAATCGAGCTGGATAAAGACCTCAACACTTGGTAAAGCCAACATCATAATTGTATGTTTGCAGACAGAAGTTCGGTTA
>CAZOKT010000095.1:3419-8506 GCA_964580505.1 uncultured Parabacteroides sp.
GAGCTGTTTTCTCAAAACGCCTGTCTGCCAAAACTTTTACTACATGCTTCCGTGTTTCACTTTTTATGCGTAACTTTGCATTGTAAATATTAATAGAGAATCGTATGTTAAAGATGATATTCAAGTTGGTGATAGCCCTCGTCTCACAGCCCTCAAAAACATGGAAAGAGTTGGCTATTGAGATAGAAAAAGAAGCGGCCGAATCAGGAAAAGCATATGAAAAATTTCTGAGTAACTATCTGTATCCTTTCATCGGATTACTGACGATTGCCGCATTTATCAGTATCTGTACACGACAGGAGTTCGATATAGAGCAGGCATTAAAAAAAGCTATCGTAACGTTGGTGTCTTCCTTTGGCGGATTTTACCTCGCAGCCTATCTGCTGAACGAGATGTGGCAAGGACTTTTTAAACGACCGAAGAATCTGAAAATTTGCCAACTCTTTGTCGGATTTGCCTCAGCTCTGATGTTTACGCTAAACATCATCTGGCTTTTGCTGCCCGACTTCTTCTTCCTCTATATTTTTATTCTTTACACGTTCTACATCGTGTGGGAAGGCTCCATACGTTTCATGAAGATAGAACGAGCACAACAAATGAAGTTTTCTATTTTCACATTCCTTTTGATTATCATCACACCCAAACTAATCGAAGATGCATTAGTTCTGCTGATGCCGGGACTACGCTAACATTAAAGTATATGAAGAAAGTAAAGTTTGAAAAAAATATTTCCATAAAAAATAAACGGGCGACATTCGACTATGAACTCCTCGATACCTTTACGGCGGGTATTGTATTGACAGGAACCGAGATTAAGTCCATCCGACTGGGAAAAGCGAGCTTGGTTGATACTTTCTGCATTGTCGAAAAAGGCGAGCTTTGGGTGAAGAATATGTATATTGCCGAATATTTCTACGGTACGTATAATAATCATAATGCACGACGCGACCGCAAATTGTTGCTCACCCAAAAAGAGTTGCGCAAAATAACAGGAGCCGTAAAAGCCAATGGATACACCATTGTCCCAACGCGTCTTTTCATTAACGAACGCGGTTTAGCTAAGCTAATTATAGCCATCGCATGCGGTAAGAAAGAATATGACAAGCGGAATGCCATCAAAGACCGAGATGATAAACGGGAAATGGCGCGCGCATTCCAGCATTAATATAGCAAACCGTTTTACGCATTGCTGGAGTGAAGCACCAATAACGGAACATCCAATCAATTGAAACAAAAATATGAATAAAGCAACATTCATCCGTCTCTTGCAAAAGCGCATCCTTATATTGGATGGCGGCATGGGAACGATGATACAACGATACAACCTGACGGAAGCCGACTATCGTGGCGAGCATTTCAAGGACTTCCCCACAATGCTACGAGGGAATAACGATTTGCTATGTATAACGCGTCCGGATGTAATCAAAGCCATCCATCGCGCATATTTAGAGGCCGGTGCAGATATTTTCACCACAAATACATTCAATGCGAATGCCATATCGATGGAAGATTACGGTATAGCAGGACACGTGGAGGAAATTAACCGTGCCGCTGCTTTATTGGCGCGAGAGGTTGCCGATTCATTTATGGAGGAGCATCCCGGCAGGCAGATTTTTGTAGCAGGCTCGATAGGCCCCACTAACAAAACTGCATCGATGAGTCCCGACGTAAGTAATCCGGCCTATCGTGCAATAACTTACACAGACCTGTATCAAGCATACAAGACACAAATTGAAGCCTTAGTGGCGGGTGGCGTAGATATTATTTTATTTGAAACGACATTCGATACGCTTAATGTCAAAGCTGGGTTGGAAGCCGCTGATAACGTCCTCTCCGAGCAAGGGAAAGACCTTCCCGTGATGCTTTCATTGACATTGGCTGCACAAGGCGGACGAACCCTCTCAGGTCAGACATTGGAGGCATTCGTGACTTCTGTCATGCACACACGGATTGTAAGTATCGGCCTGAATTGCTCGTTTGGTGCAAAAGATATGCTGCCCTACTTGGAGGAATTGGCGCAAATCGCTCCTTATTATATTAGTGCTTATCCTAACGCCGGACTACCAAACAGTTTCGGTTCTTATGATGAGACTCCCGAAACGATGGCAGAACATGTAAAGCCGTTCATCGAAAAGAGATTAATTAATATTTTAGGCGGATGCTGTGGTACTACTCCCGAACATATTGCCCGATATCCAGCACTAGTAAAGAATGCCAGACCACACATACCAGCCCAAAAGCGAACCGGATTGTTCCTCTCTGGGCTGGAAGCATTGCGTATCGACAAAAGCCTGTTTGTAACCATCGGTGAGCGTTGCAATGTGGCAGGTTCACGCAAGTTCTTGCGCCTCATCAAAGAGGGAAACTATGAAGAAGCTCTTACCATCGCCCGAAAACAGGTGGAAGATGGAGCACAAATTATCGATATAAATATGGACGACGGACTTTTGGATGCAGAGAAGGAGATGACAACTTTTCTTAATCTCATTGCTTCAGAGCCGGATATTGCCCGCATTCCTATCATGATTGACTCTTCGAAATGGAGCGTTATCGAGCAAGGTCTGAAATGTATTCAAGGGAAAAGCATAGTCAACTCTATCTCCCTCAAAGAAGGAGAAGCAACTTTCCTGCATCATGCCCGCCGGATTCAGCAATTAGGCGCAGCGGTTATCGTGATGGCTTTCGATGAAAAAGGGCAAGCTGATACCTACGAACGCAAGATTGAGGTATGCGAACGGGCTTATCATCTACTCATTGGAATAGGTTTCAATCCGGAGGATATTATCTTCGACCCTAACGTATTAGCCATAGCTACAGGCATTGAAGAGCATAATCGCTATGCACAAGACTTCATTCGTGCCGTAGAATGGATAAAGCAGAACCTGCCCCACGCGAAAGTGAGCGGCGGAATCAGTAACCTTTCTTTCTCTTTCCGCGGGAATAATTATCTGCGCGAAGCTATGCATGCCGTATTCCTTTATCATGCGATTCAAAAAGGAATGGACATGGGCATTGTCAATCCCTCGTCAAGCATACAATATAACGATATTCCAACCGATTTATGCATACTTTTAGAAGACGTTATTGTTAATAATCGTCCGGGTACTGCCGATGAATTAATTCGATGGGTAATGACAAACGGACAGCAAACCATAGAGAAGAAATCTGAGGATACAACCATTATCCGCACGCAGTTATCTGTGGAGGAGCGTTTAGAGCAGGCTCTAATTAAAGGTATAAGTGAGCATCTGGAAGAAGATTTGCAAGAAGCCTTACAGAAATACCCGCATGCGGTCGATATTATAGATAGACCTTTGATGAGCGGAATGAATAAAGTGGGCGAATTGTTTGGTGCAGGCAAGATGTTTCTCCCGCAAGTGGTAAAGACGGCACGCACCATGAAGAAAGCTGTTGCCATCCTCCAACCGGCTATCGAAGCGGAAAAGACAGCATCAGGAGCCACACGTGCTGGCAAAGTAGTATTCGCTACGGTAAAAGGAGACGTACATGATATAGGAAAGAATATCGTATCTATCGTTTTGTCTTGCAATAATTATGAGGTGATTGACCTTGGTGTGATGGTGCCAGCCGAAGTAATCATCGAAACCGTAAAACGAGAGCAGCCAGACATCCTTTGTCTTTCAGGATTAATTACGCCCTCATTAGAGGAGATGGTGCATGTAACTGATGAGATGCAAAAGGCAGGATTGCATGTTCCTATAATGATTGGCGGAGCAACGACATCGAAACTCCATACGGCATTAAAGATAGCTCCACATTATGATTCCCCTGTTATCCATGTAAACGATGCTTCTCAGAATCCGCTTATTGCTGCCAAATTACTGAATGAAGCCACAAAACAAAACTATATCGAGGAATTGAATCGAGAATATCAATCTTTACGTGATGCGGTAGAGAAGCGTAACGAGATATTAATTCCGCTGGAAGAAGCGCGACGGGAAAAGGTAAAGATAGAGTGGCAGAGCTACGTTCCGGTAAAGCCTCAGCAGATGGGCGTACATTGTCTTACCCATATCCCGATAAAGGAGGTTACGCCTTACATCAACTGGATATACTTTTTCCATGCATGGCGATTGAATGGGAAATTGGAAGAAATTATAAAGATACACGAATGTGAGGCTTGTCGTGCTTCTTTGATAGCAAGTTTTCCGGAAGAGCATCGGGCAAAAGCCTCTGAAGCCATGCAACTCTATAAAGATGCCATACAGCTCTTGCAACAATTACAGGAGTCAGATGCAGAGTTCTGCAAAGCGGTTTATGGATTCTTTCCTGCAACAAGTGAAGGAGATAATCTGCTTATCGGAGACAGGACATTACCTACTCTCCGCCAGCAAGTAAAACACGACGGAAGTTATAAATGCTTAGCTGATTATGTGATGCCAAAATCATCAGGAAGAACAGATTATATTGGTGCATTTGCCGTTAGTGGAGGTTCGGACTACACCTATTTAAAAGAGAAGTTTGAGCAAGAGGGCGATACTTATCGAGCGATGTTGCTGCAAACATTAACCGACCGTCTGGCGGAAGCTACAACTGAATATCTTCATCATAAAGTACGAACCGAATTTTGGGGCTATGCGTCTCATGAAGAACTCAGCATGGAAGATTTATTCCGTGTCAAGTATCAAGGAATCCGACCAGCTATAGGTTACCCGTCTTTACCCGACCAATTACTGAATTTTGAATTGGACAAGCTCTTGAATTTTTCGCAAATCGGCATTCGGCTTACCGAGAATGGCGCAATGCTGCCCACGGCTTCGGTCAGCGGATTCTTTATCGCTCATCCAGAAAGTGAATATTTCATGATTGGACATATCGACGAAGAGCAATTAGTGGACTATGCTCATCGGCGCGGATTACCCAACGAAACCATACGAAAGGTACTCAACAAGAATATCGATTAAGCAAGAAAGGCACAATTCTTCACGCGGGATTGTGCCTTTTCTTTTATTTTTACATCGGAGCTTCCGGGTCTTTACCTGGTTTCGGTGCTTCACCCTCACGATAATCTGGAAGTGCACCTAATTTATATTCGGTAGGACCATATCGAAGGTCGGAAGCCATAA
>CAZOKT010000096.1:0-8322 GCA_964580505.1 uncultured Parabacteroides sp.
AATTGAAAAACAGATAGGAAGAGGCATTTATCGTTTCCCTTTCCGTATCAAGTCTTTGGCATTAGCCAAAGAAGCTTTTGTCAATGTGGCGCCACTTAGCATACGGGCTACTTCATTGATACGTTCTTCTTCGGTCAGTTGCTTGATACGAGTGATTGTACGTTCTTCTTCCGTATCTTCTTTGTAAACATAATAATGAGCAGAACCTTTAGCTGCAATTTGGGGCAGATGTGTAATAGTAATCACCTGCATCTTCGAGCCTAATTCCTGCATAATATTCCCCATTTTATCGGCAATATCTCCCGACACACCAGTATCTACTTCATCAAAAATAATAGAAGGAAGAGCCGTAAAACCGGCAATCATCGCTTTAATACAAAGCATTAAGCGAGATATTTCACCTCCCGAAGCGGTTTGTGCAACCGGCTGAAGCTCATTATTCTTGTTTGCAGAAAACATAAAACAAATATCATCCATTCCACCAGCCTCTGGCTCATCTTTGGATGTAATGTCTATACGAAAGCGTACGTTTGGCATTCCTAAAAGCATAATCATCTGTACCAATTGGTCTGCTATCTTTTCAGAAGCTATTTTCCGTTGTGCACTAAGGACAGCGGCTTGTTGCAAAAGTTCTTGATAAGAGGCCGCTACCAATCGCGTTAATTCTTCTATTTGTTCATCAAAGGAACCGATTTCATCGAGTTGTCTTTGGTACTGTTCTTGCAAAGTCAAAAGCTCTTCAATTGTTGAAACCCGATGCTTTTGTTCTAGTGAATAGATAGTATTCAGACGCTCGTTCACCCATTCCATCCGCTTCGGATTATACTCGATGTCTTCTATTTGCATTTCAGTTTCAGAGGCCAAATCGTTTAAATCAATGTAAACAGAACGTAATCGTTCTGATATTTCTTTTGCTTTCGGATAATAACGCTCTAAATTGTCTATGGCTGAAAGTGCTTCTTTTATCAGACGTACACTTGCAACTTCTTCTCCGTTTAATAATTGCGAAACTTTGTATAAAGCGCCTTTTATTTCTTCAGCATGTGCAAGTGTTTCTTGCTCTTGTTCTAATTCCTCCTGTTCACCGGCAACGAGCGATGCATCTTTCAGTTGTTCTAATTGGAAATGAATATAATCTTCCTCTTGTTTAGTTTGAGCTGCTTTCTGTTGTACTTCTTTCAATTCACGTTTCAGACCTTGATAACGAGAATATTCCTTCTTATAAAAAATGAGCAAAATTTCATTTTCTGCCATTATGTCGACTACCCGAAGCTGGAAACGATTATCTCCCAATAACAAATTCCTGTGTTGAGAATGAATATCAATAAGTTTGTTTCCTAATTCCTTTAGAATAGATAAAGGAGCAGGAGAATCATTTACAAAGGCACGAGACTTGCCAGATGCAAATAATTCGCGGCGCATGATACAACATGTTGGATCGTATTCCAAATCATTTTCAAGGAAAAACGGTTCCAATCGATACTTAGAGATATCAAATACGACTTCAATCACACACTTTTCTGACCCCTTTTTAATGCTCTTTCCATCTGCACGTTGTCCTAATACCAATGAAAGCGCACCTAAGATAACAGATTTTCCGGCACCTGTCTCTCCTGTAATCACCGAAAAACCTTTATCAAAGTGAATATTCAGATTATCTATTAAAACGAAGTTTTGTATAAACAACGAATTCAACATAACTATTACTTTTGCAAAGATTCTAAACGGGTTGTTTCTGTAGGATACAAATCAAACAACAATTTATATCCTTCTTGTTTCTCTTGCGTCGTAGCTTTAGAATAAATAGAGACAATTTCATTGAGCTTGGCATCTGAAAATACTTGCAAAATGACAGAAGTCGGGCGGACTTTCTTTACTTCTTTCAATGCAGGCAAAGCCTCAATGATAGTCATTCTTCCCCGGTCCGAATTCCCAGCAATCTCATCTAATCCTTTACGATGATACGTGTACCATAAATTACGGAAAGTGTAGGAAGTATTATCAGTCAAAGCCGTAATCAATCCATGACGGTTATTATCTTTCTCGAAAGCTCGCCATCCATTCCACGAACTTTGTGATTGAGCCATATTAACGATTCGCTGTGCCTTATCATAATAAGTTTTTCCACCTAATGGAGAGAAGCTATCAAAGTCTAATCCTAAAATGATATAAATATAATATACAATTGTCGCTGTTAGATTACTACTCAAACTATTTTCTGTATATTCCAACTGCTCAAATTGAACATATTCAAAATCAAATTCTGTATCTCTACGATTCAATAACGTAGTTGTATAAGAAGAATTATATACCGGACGACGGGATTGTATTTGTATCTCTGCACTGAAGCTATTGTCTGTTTGGGAATTAACAATTATCGTCATCGAACAATCGATACGTTCATTAACAGAAAATGTAGCATCTGTCCAATGACGATTATTTACAAACTCAGTTAATGCCTCTTGCAAGCTCGTGAATACTTGCTTATCTGAGCCTTCAATCTTATCACTATTGATAGTTATACGTGCATTCAATTCTCCCGTGTTATTTTGGGCTTGAGTAAAAAAGGAGATTATTCCCAATAACACCAGGATAAAAAATCTTCTTGCCTTCATTTTTCCGGTTATACATAATGTTACTTAACCAAAAGAAGCCACCAATTTCTTAACGATGTCAGCGGCTACTTCCTGCTTACTTTTCAAAGGATAACATTGCAGCTTTCCTTGACAATCCAGTATCGAAACTTTATTAGTATCACATTGAAATCCTGCTCCTTCATCACGTAAAGAATTGAGCACGATGAAATCGAGGTTTTTCCGCTTCAATTTATCAGTAGCATGAGCAATTTCATCGTTTGTTTCTAAGGCAAATCCAGCTACGATCTGTCCAGGTTGTTTCATTGCACCCAATGCTGCAGCAATATCCGGATTAGGCACCAAACAAAGTATAATCTCTCCAGTTGCATCCCGTTTGATTTTATCTTTAGCCTGTTTTGCAGGGCGATAATCTGCTACTGCAGCACACAATATTGCTCCATCCGAAGCAGGAAATTCCTGCATTGCCATCTGATACATCTCATTTGCTGATTCGACTCGTACGCAATGAATAGCCGGATGCTTAACAGTCAATGATACAGGTCCACTAATCAACGTTACCTCTGCACCATGAGCCGCACAAGTTTCAGCTAAAGCATATCCCATTTTGCCCGAAGAATAATTACTTATAAAACGAACCGGATCTATCTTTTCATATGTAGGACCAGCTGTTATTAGTATTTTTTTTCCTTTTAAGCATGCAGATTCGGTAAAATAATCTTCTAAGACAGCTATAATTTTATCCGGTTCTTCCATACGACCTTTCCCCACCAAATGACTGGCCAGTTCACCATCTGCAGGCTCTATGATACGATTCCCGAACGAACGCAAGCAATTAAGATTCTGTTGTGTAGTAGGATGAGCAAACATATCCAGATCCATCGCTGGAGCTATGAAGACCGGAGCTTTGCAGGACAAATAGGTCGTTACCAGCATATTGTCCGCTATGCCATTCGCCATCTTACCGATAGTCGAAGCCGTTGCAGGAGCTATTAACATGGCATCTGCCCAAAGTCCTAAATCCACATGACTGTGCCACGTCCCGTCCCGATTCGAAAAGAAGTCACTAATGACAGGATGGCTACTTAAGGTGGAGAGCGTAACTGGCGTAATGAATTCTTTCCCTGCAGGAGTAATAACTACTTGCACTTCAGCCCCTTTCTTCACCAATGTCCTGATGATATAAGCCGCTTTATAGGCTGCAATGCTTCCGGTTATTCCCAATATGATATGCTTTCCTCGTAATGACATACTTAGTGTAATATTTCCAATTAACGATAGATATAGAGTAAATTGTGACTTTAGAGGAATATCTCTTCATTTAAAATCGTTCCAATAGATTCCTATTTACTAAATTAATGCCGTTTCACAAACGTAATTCCATAATTTCGCGAGCGACTCGGCTGTCAATATTATGATGCTCACCCAAATGCCAACCCATTTCATCAACTGGAGCAGCTAAAGCATCCAAATCTGCTTCTTTTATACCACACTCACTAAAACGTGTTTTCAGTCCCATCTGTCTAAAAAATGATTCACAAGCCTCTATGGCTTTGTAGGCACGTTCATTCTCATTACCTATTGTTATACCAAATACGTTGGTTGCCATTTGTGCCAATTTAACTTTCTTTTCTTCAAACATATACGTCATAACTCCAGGTAAAAGTATAGCCAAAGTTTGTGCATGGTCTAAACCAAACTGAGCTGTTAGTGCATACCCCATGCGGTGGGATGACCAATCTTGCGGAACCCCCTGCCCAATCCAAAGATTCAACGCATTTGTTGCTGCCCACATCAAGTTAGCACGAATATCATAATCATTCGGATTATCCAGTACTTTCAATCCTTCTTCATGGATAACCCGCATCAAACATTCTGAAAAACCATCTTGTACCTTTGCATTTACAGGATAAGTCAGATATTGTTCTACTACATGGATGAAAGAATCGACAACACCATTTGCCACTTGGCGCGAGGGCAGCGAATAAGTCACTTCCGGATCCAATATAGAAAATTGAGGGAAAACAAGCGGCGTTGTAAAATTCAGTTTCTGTTGTGTCTCTATCCTCGAAATAACAGCCCGTTCATTCATCTCTGAACCGGTTGCCGACAATGTCAACACAACTCCCAAAGGTAAGGCTTGCTCAACCTCCGCTCCTTTCTCAAGAATATCCCACGGTTCACCTTCAAAACAAGAGGCTGCAGCAATGAACTTAGTCGCATCAATCACCGAGCCACCACCTACAGCAAGCAGAAACGAAATATTCTCTTTTCGAACCAATTCAACGGCTTTCATACAAGTCTCATAATGTGGATTGGCTTCGATGCCACCAAACTCATACAAGTCGAAACCCTTCAAAGCCGCTTTAACTTGCTCATATATCCTATTCCGTTTGATGCTTCCTCCACCATACACGAATAACACTTTACCAAAAGGAACAAAAGTACTTAGCCGTGCTATCATGCCTTTTCCGAAGACTATCTTCACCGGATTTGCAAACTCAAAGTTATACATGTATCTATTTCGAATTAAAACTCCTTAATTTAATTTCTGTAAGCTTCTGCTTTGTATTCAATGGAAAATCATTATTCATCATCCAACTATAATAAGAAGGGTCTATTTTAAACACATCTTCAACCAGCTTACCTTTGTATTTGCCAAAGTTAAAAACCTCTTGTTTCTGTTCATTGTATATCATACGGCCAGCAAAATCTACATTATTGGTAAAACTGGAGAAATCAGACAAGAACTTAACGTCATTCTTCAGTTCCGGATAACGGTCTAACTGCGCTTTCAGTACTTCGTAAGTAGCCATCGTATCGGCAGCCGCCGTATGAGCATTTTCCAAATTCTTATTGCAATAAAACTTATAAGCAGCAGATAAGGTACGCTGCTCCATCTTATAAAAGATTGTCTGTACATCTATAAACTTCCTACGGGTCAAATCAATATCGACATCGGCACGGAGAAACTCTTCTGCCAACAGCGGAATATCAAACCGATTTGAATTATAACCTGCCAAGTCGCAACCCTCTATCTGTGCAGCTAATGATTTGGCAATCTCCTTAAATTTAGGACAATCTTTCACATCTTCGTCCGTAATCCCATGAATAGCCGTTGATACCGGTGGAATAGGCATATCCGGATTGACTCTTATCGTTTTGGTTTCCTCTTTTCCATTTGGAGAGATCTTCACATAAGATATTTCAATAATACGGTCCTTTACAATGTCAATGCCCGTTGTCTCCAAATCGAAGAAAAGTAATGGATTCTTTAAATTAAGTTGCATTTGCTTTCCTATTAAAAATAAGTATGATGCCCGTCCTTAATCATTCAACATCATTGGCATCAGAAGCGTTACCAAATCTTCTTTTTCTTCATTCTCTGCTGGAATAATTACCCCTGCACGAGAAGGATCGGCCAATTCAAGTATAACTTCTTCTGAACTAATATTACTCAAAATTTCAATCAGATAGATAGCATTGAAGCCGATATTCAAATCCGGTCCTGCAAATTGACAAGAAACACGCTCTTCTGCCGAAATAGAAAAATCTATATCTTGCGCAAAAATAACCATTCCATTTGCTTTCAGTTGCAGTTTAATCAAATTGCTGGCCTGCGAGAAAACGGAAACACGCTTCAAGGCTGTCAGGAATGAAATCCTGTCAATAGTCACTTTATAAGGATTTTCCTGCGGAATCACACTATTATAATTCGGATAACGTCCCTCTATTAAGCGGCAGATCATCTCGAAGTTTTCACAAATAAGATGAGCATTATTCTCATCAAACTTAATATTAACCATGCCTTCGTCCTTAGCCAGAATCGTCTTCAATAAGTTGGCCGGCTTTTTAGGAAGAATAAAGGCCGCTCTTTCCGGTGATTTTATATCCAAATTACGCAAACGCACTAATTTACGTCCATCCGATGCAACAAATGTCAGGTTTTCTTGCTGTATGTCAAAATATACACCATTCATCACCGGACGCAATTCGTCATCTGCTGTAGCAAACAAAGAGCGACTAATACCATTCAATAAGGTCTTGCTTTCCATCGTAATAGAAATCGCATTATCACTCAAGGGTTTCTGTTGGGGATATGTATCTCCCTTTGTCCCGATAAAGTTGTATTTGCCATTCTGGAAATAGATGAAGATTTCCAAATTATTATCATTAATATCAAAAGTCAGAGGCTGCTCCGGCAACTCTTTTAAAGGATCTAAAATATTCTTGGACGGCAAAGCGAAAACGCCTGTGCCTTCCGCATTCATCACATTCACGGTTGTAACCAAACGCGTCTCTGCATCTGCAGCTGTAATCGTCAGAACATTTCCGTTTAAATCGAACAAAAAATTATCCAAGATAGGCAAAGAATTCTTGGATGCGATTACCTTACTCACTGACTGTAAGCGAGAGGATAAAGCGGTACTCGATACATCAAATTTCATAGTATTTATATCTTTTGTATTGTCTCACCTTTTATATTTATCCGATCCTGCCATCGGTTTATTGACCTACAAAGTTAAAGATTTATTTTATACGAGCAGCATAATATTCAAATAAAAAGGGCTCTCTCCCTAATGCAGAAAAGAGCCCTTTTTATAACCTCGCTTTATGAAATTATTTAGTAAAATAATCCTTAACAGCTTCATTCGGAATCATTTCTTCCTGAAAAACATAAGCTCCAGTTTTCGGAGACTTTACCATCTTAATCACTTTAGAGAAAGTACGTCCATCACCTTTCTTAAATGTTGCAACCGCTTTCTTTGCCATCGTTTAATCTCCTATTATTTAATTTCTTTATGCAATGTCATCTTTTTCAAGATGGGATTGTATTTCATCAATTCCAATCTTTGAGTAGTATTCTTTCTATTCTTTGTTGTAATATAGCGAGAGGTTCCTGGCATACCGCTATTTTTGTGTTCGGTGCATTCCAAAATAACCTGAACTCTGTTACCTTTTACTTTCTTTGCCATCGTTCAATCCTCCAAACTTTTAGACATTTAAATAACCCTTTTCTGCGGCCATCTTGATAGCTGCATCCAAACCTATTTTATTGATTGTACGCAAGCCAGCTGCAGATATTTTCAGGCTTACCCAGCAATCTTGTTCTACCCAGTAGAACTTCTTTACGAACAGGTTAACATTAAACTTACGTTTCGTTCTTCTCTTAGAGTGAGAAACGTTGTTGCCAACCATTGCTTTCTTTCCGGTAATTTGACAAATTTTAGACATCTCTATCTTTCTTTTTATTACATGTAATGATTCTCGTTTATTGATACTTTACTTCCTGAACCAGCATCAAGAACAGGATGAAAGCGAAAGTAATGGTAAAGATCAAACTCTTTACTATTTACGGGGTGCAAAGTTAGGAAATATTTTCAGATAACCATAACAATATCAAACTTTTTTCGCTTTCAGAGGTTAATGTATGATGCGATATTTCCTTGCTTTTCTTCTGCTTTCGGTTTTTACACGTTATTATCCAATCACTTACATACTTTTACCTTTCGGAAGGATTTATGCTCACCTTTGAAATGAAAGATAGTTACTTCTATCAGCAAAGATAGGCATAAAATCTGAAGTATAGCTTTAGTAATCATGCGTTAATCACTTTTTTTTAATCCATTAGATACTGTTTATTATTTTAGATACTTTTATTATTTCATATAACATTGCTCTGTCGAAATTGTAGACAACCTATCAGACGGTCATAGCGCGCACCCCT
>CAZOKT010000097.1:0-8181 GCA_964580505.1 uncultured Parabacteroides sp.
GTAATAGTTTGTGTTGACACTCGGGCTGTGAATTTGAATTTTAGTTTTGCTATTATTTCAGACATCTGGGATTTCCATGTAGTTGGTTTCCGGGTGTCAACTGACATTTTTTTTCTCTCCCTATGCAAGATTCTTTCGAAAAGTTATTCGTCAGAAGGAATAGTTATCCGTTTCAAGCCCGATAACCATTAATTTTGATGTAGAACAAACTTTTATGGAAAGACGTAGTGTATATTTGCAATATTGTTTTACCTTTGTCTGGAAAAGCAGGCTTAAAATAGAAATTTTATAGTAATAAATGAATGGAAATATAACGAGAAATTAGCTAATCTATAACTATAAATAGTTTTTTACTATGGGAATAAACAGAAGAAACTTCTTGAAAACCCTCGGAGGCGTGGCTTTGTTTACAATTGTACCTCGCCACGTGTTGGGAAATGGTTATATAGCTCCCAGCGATCAGCTAACTAAAGGCATCATCGGTATGGGGAGTATGGGACGCGGGCATGCAGATTATGCAGGGACACGTTTGGTTGCTATCTGTGATGTGGATAAGAGTCATTTGGAATTGGGTAAGCAATTGGTGAAAGAAAAAATAGCGGCTTATCATGATTTCCGCGATTTGATTTTAGACCCGAATGTGGACATAGTGCATATAGCTACCCCTCCTCATTGGCATGGCATTATGTCGGTTGAGGCCGCAAAGGCAGGTAAAGATATTTGGTGTGAGAAACCAATGACGCGCACCATAGGCGAGGGTAAACGTGTGATGGAGGCAGTGAAGCAATACGGACGTATGTTCCGTTTGAATACATGGTTCCGCTTTACCGACCAGTTCTATGGCTTGGGTACGCCAGTAAAGCCTCTGAAAAAATTGGTACAGAGTGGTTTGCTTGGATGGCCTTTGAAGGTTACCATCAGTATGCATACCGGGTTCGACTGGAAGTTCTATTGGGTAGGCAAGGAATATCTGGAACCTCAGCCGATACCTGCCGAATTGGATTATGATATGTGGCTCGGTCCGGCACCTTATAAACCGTATAATGCGCATCGCGTACATCAGACTTTCCGCGGTTATTGGGATTATGATGCAGGAGGTTTAGGCGATATGGGACAACACTATATCGATCCCGTGCAATATATATTGGACAAAGATGACACAAGCCCTGTTAAGGTAGAAGTAGATGCTCCGCAACAGCATCCGGATGCCGTAGGGACATGGCGTTCTATTACCTACACTTATGAAGATGGTTGCCAGATTATTCTTTGGGGTGGTGATTATGGTGATCCAAATACGCCTTATATTGCCGGTCCGAAGGGAAATGTGTATAAGAACTTTGTGTGTGATATTCCGAATTGGGAAAAGAAACTTTCTGATTTTCCGGAACCGGAACCGCAAGTTACAGATTTTATCGAATGCGTAAGGACACGCCAGCCTTTTGCTTTAAATGAACGTAATGGATTCCGTTCGGCTACGATTGTGAATATGGGAGGCGTAGCGTTGCGATTGAACCGCACGTTGCATTTTGACCCTGTGAAGTTAGAGTTTATCAATGATGAAGCGGCTAACCGTCTGTTAGACCAACCGATTCGTGCACCGTGGAACATTTAATTGCATAGAGATATGAGAAAAATATATATGACAATCGGAACTCTCTTGTTAGGAGTAAGCATGATGATGGCGCAAACTCCGGCACATCGCACCGCTAAGACGATAGCTGCTGATGTGTTGGCGCAGATGCCAGCAGAGGAACAGAAGAGTTACAATGAATTAATTGGACAATTGAGCCAGGCCGGTGAGGATGCTGTGCAGACATTGATTGGCATGATAAATGCACCGGGCAAAGGGAGCAATGCTGAGGTGGACTATGCGTTGAGCGGTTTGTCGCATTATGTGATGGCTATGGGCGAAGAGGATGCGCGACGGGTTATTTCCCAAGCCTATTGTAAGGCGTTGGGTAGTGTAACGGAGCGCGAGACGCAGGCATTTATTATCCGCCAGCTTCAAATTATGGGTGGTGACGAAGCCGTTGAGACATTGGCTGGTTTTCTGAACGATGAGTATCTGAGCAGCGCGGCCTCTCAGGCATTAGCAAGTATCGGTACGGAGAATGCAGGTACGGCATTGGTAAATTCTTTGAAGTTGAAAACGGGTACATCGAAAACGCAATGTGATGCGATGAATGCGATTGCCGAGATGAAAGCAGAAGGGGCAGAAACCTTATTGCGTCCGTTCATAACCCATCAGGATGCAAGTATCCGTAAGATGGCTTTATATGCGTTAAGTCAAGTTGGAACGGAGGCATCATTGGCAGATTTGGCAGCTGCTGCTGAATCCGTTCATTATACGATGGATCCTACTGGTGCCAATGAAGCATATATAACTTTGATTAAGAACTTAGCCGCTAAAGGCAAAGTGGAAGTTGCAGAGAAAGCGGCAAAGGATTTATTGAAGAAAGCTACGAAGGCAGGTGCACAGCATACTCGTGAGGCGGCATTGGAAATTCAGATGTCTTTGATGAATAAGAAAGAGGCAACTAAGTTATTGCAATCTGCCTTGAAGGATAAGGATAAAAGTTACCGGAATGCCGCATTGGATTATGCTTCTGCTTTTGTCGATGAGGCTACTTACGTCGAGATAGCCAAGACAATGATGAAGGCAAAGCCGGATGTGGCGGTGGATATCTTGAATTGGTTTGGGCGTGAAGCAAAAGTGCCGTCGAAGAATCCTACTTTGAAGGCGTTGATGATCCGCTTCGATTTGTCGTTTGCCAAAGTGCTGCGGGATAAATTGAATACGGATAATTTTGCAGTACAGCAAGCCGTTGCATGGACGATGGTTAAGATTGGAGAGAAAGGTTTTATTCCTACGTTGGCGAATTTGCTGGCAAGTGAGGATAAACAACTTATTCTATTGGGGCAGGATGCCTTGTTAGCTTTTCCGGGTGATATAGATGATGCGGTGTCAAGAGTTTTAAAATCAGCTACTGATGCAGGCAAGATTGCTGCGCTTGAATTGTTGGCAATGCGTAAGGCTGATTCGAAAGTGAACACGGTGGTTGAGCAGTTGAATAGTTCTTCTCCGGAAGTAAAAATGGCAGCTTATAAAGCCTTGCAGGATGTGGTAATGGCAAAAGATTTTGTAGAGGCTTGTGGCATTTTGGAATCGACTTCTACAGATGAGGAAACAACTTTGGCACAAGAAGCTGTGGCTGCGGCGGTTCATTATATGCCGGTTGGTGAGCAGGTACAAACTGTCGTGCGCCGGATGTATCAGGCTGGTGAACCAAAGAAGCATCTCTATTATCCGGTGCTGGCTTCTACCGGACAGCCTGAGGCTTTGGATATGATTGTGAAAGGATGCAATAACGATTCCGGTGTAGCCAAGGACGCTGCGGTTGCGGCGTTGTTGAGTTGGAGAGATATGCGGGCTGCGGATGTCCTGTTTGAGCTGGCGCAAAGTGGCGGACAGGTTGGTTCTATGGCATTGCAGCGTTATGTGGAGTTGGTTGCGGCTTCGGAAATGACCGGCGAGAACAAGCTCCTCCGCCTGCGCAAGGCAATGGATATTGCTCAGACAGACGCAATACGTAATCTCATATTGACAAAGGTACAAGATACAGGCACTTTCCTTGCTCTTCTTTATGCAGGTGAATATTTGGATAATAAGCCGGTGCAGCAGTCGGCTGCCAATGCGGTGATGAATATCGCTTTGGCGCATCCGGAATATACGGGCGAGAATGTACGGGCTTTGTTGGAGCGCGTCATGCAGGTATTGGATAATCCGGATGCCCATTATCAGGTAGAAGGTATCAAAAAGCATTTGGCGGAGATGCCGATTGAGGTCGGATTCGTTTCGATGTTCAACGGCAAGGATTTGACCGGCTGGAAAGGTCTGGTGGAAAATCCTATCGCTCGTGCGAAGATGACGCCTGCGCAGCTGGCTAAGGCACAAGAGAAGGCGGACGAGCAGATGCGCAAGGATTGGAAAGTCGAGGAGGGTTACTTGGTATTCGATGGTTCCGGCTACGACAATCTTTGTACGGTAAAGCAGTATGGCGACTTCGAAATGTATGTAGAATGGATGCTCGACCCGGCAGGTCCTGAGCCGGACGCTGGTATTTATCTGCGTGGGACGCCACAGGTACAGATTTGGGATACTGCCCGTGTGGATGTCGGTGCGCAAGTAGGTTCAGGCGGTTTGTACAACAATCAGCAGAATCGGAGTACCCCTACGAAGGTTGCCGATAACCGGTTGGGCGAATGGAACACGTTCTATATTAAAATGGTGGGCGACCGCGTTACGGTGGACTTGAACGGAGAGCGTGTCGTTGACAATGTGATTCTTGAGAATTATTGGGACCGCAAGCAGCCGATATTCCCTATCGAGCAGATCGAGCTCCAGGCACATGGCAGCCGCTGTTCGTTCCGTAATCTTTACATTAAGGAACTGGAGCGCGTCGAGCCTTTCCAACTCTCTGAAGAGGAGAAGAAAGAGGGCTTCAAGGTACTGTTTGACGGCACGAATATGTATGAGTGGACGGGCAATACGGGCGATTACGTCTTGGAGGACGGTTGTATTTCGATGCAGCCCAGCCGTAGCTTCGGAGGGAATCTCTATACGAAGAACGAGTATGCCAACTTTGTCTATCGCTTCGAGTTCCAGTTGACGCCGGGTGCAAATAACGGTGTGGGTTTGCGTGCCCCGTTGGAAGGTGATGCCGCCTATGTGGGTATGGAAAGCCAGATATTGGATTGCGAGCATCCTATCTATAAGGACATCACCCCGTACCAGCATCATGGCTCTATCTATGGAATCCTGAAAGCGAATGAAAACCATAAGGAGGCTATGAAGCCGGTGGGCGAATGGAATTATGAGGAGATTGTTTGTGACGGTGATAATATCAAGGTAACGCTTAACGGTGTGGTGATTGTGGAGGGAAATATCCGTGAGGCGGTGAAGAACGGAACGCCCGACGGGCAGGAGCATCCGGGTCTCTTCAACAAGAAAGGACATATCGGGTTCTTGGGGCACGGTTCGCCTGTCAAGTTCCGCAATATCCGGATTAAGGAGTTGAAATAGTAAGACTTCAAGAGGTGGATTCCGTGTCGCTTGGAGGGACAGTTTGGAGTGAGAATCGTCCTTCTGAGCGACTCGGGAGCTTAGTAAATCAAAAAACTCTCCCGCTGAGTAACTCAAAACCTATGTTTTTTCAAAAACTTTTGTTCCGAGCCACTCGGAAGGTCAATTTTTGCTTCAAACTGACCTTCTGAGCTGCTCAAAAGGATAGTTTTTGGAAAAACAAACGTTCCGAGTCGCGCGAAAATATAGTTTTTTACAAAATCGGAGCTTCTGAGTCACTCGGAAGCTCAAAATCGGGCGAAAACAGGGCTTCCGAGCCACTCGGAGTAAAAGTTTTTGAAAAAACATAGGTTTTGAGTTACTCAGCGGGAGAGTTTTTTGATTTACTAAGCTCCCGAGTCACTCAGAAGGAAAATATTAATTTCAAAAATACGAAAATTTATGAGCAGATTTATTGATTTTGAGGGCAGCAACTGTGCGCGGTACAGCAATGCCCTACACGTTGCTTACCACAAGGAACAGTATGATGTGTTGGATTCGCGTGCCACGCTGGAAGAACGGATGCACGTCTCGCCCGCGAAGAAAAAGGAGTATCATGGGTATATCGAGGAGCTGGGCGACCGTAGCAAGGAGGCGCAGGCAAGCATCGACACGCAGGAGACAACGGCGCAGGATGCGGAGCGCGACCGCTTGCTCTCGATGTTGTTTTTCTTGGTTTCCAGTAACCTGACGGCTATCGATACGACCATGCAGGATGCAGCAAAGTTGCTGAATGTCGTGCTGACGCCGTACAAGGGTGTTCAAAACAAACCGGATGACGAAGAGACCGGATTGGTGCGCGGATTGCTCCAAGACCTCAGGAAGGACGAGAACCAAGAGGCGGTTTCTACGCTGAATCTGGATGGAATCCTGACGCAGCTGGAAACGGCCAACGAAAGTTTCGCCTCGAAGAAATCGGCAAGGCGGCAAGCCCGCCATTCGCGTTACTTGCAGCTTTCGACTGAAGATTTGCGCAAGCTGACGGATGAGACGTTGGGTGAGATTCAAGACCTGATTCGTGCTTCGGGCATCATCGCTTCGGTGACAGAAGGCGAGGCGGACACCGTAACCTTTGCCGAGTCATTGATTAACGAAATGAATGGCATAGCCCGTAGCTACAAGACAACGTTACGCCAGATTGAGGCGCAACGGGAGGCCGCGAAGAAGAAGGCGGAAGCAGAACCTTCATGATTGACGTAGCTGAGGGCTATACTATCCGCCGACGGATACGAAGAACGGCACGAGATTTCCAAGCTCTGTGCCGTTCTTTGTATTTGATACAACCTTTTACCATGTAAAATTATAGCGATACTCTGTCCGGTTGCCGCAAGCATCGGTTGCTTCTACATGCAATACATGCTTGCCGTGCTGGAGCTCTTCTTGGTCGAAGTGGCAAGAAATAACCGAACGATTGTCCATCCGGAAAAGAACGAACTTCCCGTCGATGGTACCACGAAATGTTGTCACGCCGCTCAAATTGTCGGTCAGTTGGAACGTAAACGTCTTCTTGTTTAGCCACGTAGAGGAGTTCACCGGAGTAATCTTGGGAGCAACGGTATCGGCCGCAATGGTATAGGTGCCCAGTTCGCGAATCTTGGCATCCATCCAGCCTTGCCGATAAGTACCTCCTATCCAGCTGCGCTTTGAGCCTTTCCACTGCACGATGCCATATTGTGCTTTATTTTCAATGGTATCTTGCAGGATACGGATGGAGAGGTCGGCATTTTCATGCAGTGCGACAGGTACGTTATGCAGGATATGTACTGCCGAGAGCCGGTCGGTCTCCTCGCGAACCTGATACTTGAAATACAGGTCTGCGTACAAATTCCCGCGCGGAATTTTAAGGCGGATACCTTTCGCACCGAAGAGGTTGGTACTGTGCCAACGGAACAGTTCGGTGCCTTCCGTATGAATGGCCGGAATCTCCTGCTTCTTCCCGATGATGCTTAGGTTCATGCGAGTTTCATTCCCGTAGACATCTCTCAGGATAAACGTGAAGCGGTAGGTTCTCTCTTCATTTATATGAATGATACCCCGATTTTTACTTTCGATGAAGCGCAAGCGATTTCCGGGATCGGTGAAGCATTTCAAGTAGAAAATACGTTGTTTGCTCCAAATCGCATAATCGGTCAGGCTGTTCACGTACCGGTTCTCATCGAATCCGAATCGGTCGATATATGCGCGGAACAGCTGTTCGTCGCCTTCCATTAGGATAGTCTCTTTTACACCATAAATATTGCTTGTCCCGTTCATATAATCATTAGCCCGGATGGCCAGACCGATTTCTCCCCACGCTTCTATCTGAGCCTGAAGGGTAGGCTTGCCTTTTGCATCGCTCACAATCTTGAACTCTTGCTTGCCGGTTTTTCCGTTGACGATACCTTTTCCCTCCTGCGGGCAGACAAGCAAACCGCGTATTTTGGGTGCCTGTGTGTCTTCAATCAGATGCTTATAGTAGGGTAGGGGGTCTATGAGCTCCTCCGTTTGTGTATCGCGTATTTCGAAGTGGACATGCGGTCCTCCGGAGCTTCCCGTATTGCCGCTATATGCCACAATTTCATCCTCTTCAACCGGAATCTGCTCGGGTGTCAAGAAAAGATTTACCGAGAATTGCTCTTGCCGGTGTTGTTCTTCCCACAGATAGTCAGCAATCTTGGGAGCGAACCTTTCCAAATGCCCATAGACTGTAGTTGTCCCGTCCGGATGTGTCAGATAGAGCGCATTCCCATATCCCCACGGACTAACCGATATACGCGAAACATACCCGCTTTGGACTGCATGAACCGCCTTCCCCGTTACACCCTGTGTCTTCATATCGATTCCGCCGTGAAAATGATTCGGCCGCAATTCCCCGCAATTCCCTGCAAGAAACAACGGAAAATCCAACGGATTACGCAAGTTTTTCTGCGCATTTATCATTGTACTTAGTACAAAGAACAAAAGGATATATTGTAGTTTCATATAATTGTCTTGTTCCGATTTATGCAGCGCAAACTTACGTTTTTTTGCGTAGATATGAAAATAAAACGTGGTTCACCTATCCTTTACTTCTTTCTCAC
>CAZOKT010000098.1:0-8071 GCA_964580505.1 uncultured Parabacteroides sp.
TTTATGGCTATATCCCTACCTCTCGGAGAAATAAATTACATCTTATGTCGAACTCTCGTTAACACAAATGTAGGTATTTCTAACTAACCTTTTTTCTCAGTTAATTTTCGCGATTGCCATCATTTGTAGAAATCAGTGTTTTTTGTAAATTCGCGCATAGCTGGATACGAAGTCTACAACAATATTCCTGACGATTTGATAACATATATAATAAAATTCACGGAATGACAATGATACAAAAGATTAACGAATTGACCTTTGACGATTTAAGGATATTGTACAAAGAACATCTGCCCTTTATCTGCCGAATGGCGGACGACAGCAACAGTGTGGACAACTTCAAAGGAGCTCTTCTATCTCACATGGAATCAACATCTGCTTCGCAAGCAGTAGCCAATTTGCAGTACTTGATTGAGAATGAAAGCAAAGTGGTGCGGGAACTTTCCACGGGAGAATATATATGTATCGAAACGATTGCTAATCTCTGGAAATGGCTGAGAGGACTTCTGCCGGACAATGAGACCAGCATTGATTTTATATTAGACATGTATCACCAGCTGCTACGCCTGTCTAACATTTACCCAATGACATTGCCTTCCAAAGCGACTTTGAAAAGATGGATGCAGCGTTGGCCAGGAGGTATGGACGATGAAGTAAAGGAAATCCGGAAGAAAAACAAGGAACGTATTATCCGCTGTCTCGTGGCCAAAATAGAGAGCCATCATGCCGGAAGCCGTTATTATTTTCCGGAGGGGATGTCCGAAGAAGACAAGTACGACAAGGTGAGGGAATGGTGGTTCGACCACCGGTTCCAGCTGGCTATGGCGGCACGCAGCATCCGCGAAATCAATCGGATGCTTGACCATACCCTGCCTGCCGACACCATCCATCTTTACCACGAGGCAAGGCACAAGGGGATGCCGGTTTTTGTCACACCTTATTATCTGTCGCTGCTGAACCCCTATGAAGAAGGCTATGACGATCGTGCCATCCGTTCATACGTGCTCTATTCCCCGGAGCTGGTCGAGACCTACGGGCAAATCCGGGCGTGGGAGAAGGAGGATGCCGTGGAACCCGGCAAGCCGAACGCGGCAGGCTGGCTCCTGCCGGACGGGCACAACATCCACAGGAGGTATCCCGATGTGGCAATACTGATTCCCGACTCGATGGGGCGTGCCTGTGGTGGACTTTGTGCTTCTTGTCAGCGTATGTATGATTTCCAAAGCAAGCGGTTTAACTTCGATTTTGAAAAACTGAAACCCGGCGAAACATGGAAGCATAAGTTACAACGTTTGATGAAGTATTTTGAGGAAGACTCCCAGCTGTGCGACATTCTAATTACAGGCGGCGACGCCCTGATGAACAGCAACAAGACACTCAGGAATATCCTAAAAGCCGTATTGCGTATGGCGAAAAACAAACGGGTTGCCAACAAGCATCGACCAGATGGTGAAAAGTATGCCGAAATCAAACGCGTTCGATTAGGTACTCGGATACCCGTCTACCTGCCGATGCGTATCAATAACGAACTTCTTGAGATTCTGGCTGAGTTTAAGGATGAGGCGGAAAAAGAAGGCATCACGCAATTCTACATCCAGACACACTTCCAGACACCGCTGGAGCTTACCCCGGAGTCCTGCGGGGCCATCCGCCGCATACAAGGCACGGGGTGGGTGGTGACGAACCAGCTGGTCTTCAACGTGGCGGCTTCGCGGCGCGGCCACACGGCCAGGCTGCGGAGGATGCTCAATGCATACGGCGTGTTCTGCTATTACACCTTCTCCGTGAAGGGGTTCAACGAAAACTATGCGGTGGCCGTACCCAACAGCCGTTCCATGCAGGAATGCGTGGAGGAGAAGTCCGTCGGCAAGGTCGGCGAGGAGGCGGAGGCCCGTTTCCTTGAGCAGTACGCGCAAAGCCGTTTCAAGGGTTCCGAGATACGAAGGTTCTGTGCGGAAGAGCACGTGCCTTTCCTCGCCACGGACCGCAACGTACTGAACCTGCCCGGCATCGGCAAGAGTATGACTTTCCGATTAGCAGGTATCATGAAGGATGGTAGACGCATCCTTGCCTTTGAACACGACAACACCCGCAAACATAGTCCCGTTATCCGCAACATGGAGCAAATCTATATCATGGAAAACAAATCCATTTATAAATACCTCTGCCAACTTGACGCTATGGGCGAACGGATAGAGGAATACTGCAGCATCTGGAGCTATACATCCGGGCAAACGGAACGTCGTTTCAAATTGTATGAATACCCACTAGATGAGGCAACTCTGACACAGACGTACACGAACCTCTCAGACATATACGTATGACCCTTTATGGATTAATCCAGCGTCAAAACTTGGAAGAAGATACAACAGATGTGTTCCTTCCTGAGTTTTCAAGAAGACATTTCATGCCATTCTTGTCTACAAGTTATTTGTCTATAAAAATAAGAGATTTACAGGAACACTATGACAATGGGCTGAAAAAACAAGGAAGAACTATATATCTTTCAGCATTTTCATGTAACTTTGTGCCATTAAAATGATTTATGAACAACAAACAAGCTACACTTGAACTAGGAACAAAGCCGGTAGGTAAACTTTTGGCCCAATATGCCTTGCCTGCTATCATAGCTATGACAGCCTCATCACTTTACAACACGATTGACAGCATATTTATCGGACAAGGTGTGGGACCGCTGGCTATATCAGGATTAGCGATAACTTTTCCCTTGATGAATCTCTCGTCAGCTTTCGGAGCTGCAATCGGTGTAGGTTCAGCCACGTGTATATCTGTGAAACTAGGACGGAAAGATTATGTCATGGCACAACAAATCTTCGGCAACAGTTTTACACTCAACTTGTTGGTGGGCATCGCTTTCGGCTTAGTCATGTTGCTGAACCTCGATCCTATCCTATATTTTTTTGGTGCGAGCAAACACACCATTTCTTATGCCCATGACTATATGGTCGTAATCTTGGCTGGCAACGTAATATCGCATATGTTCCTCGGCATGAATAACGTACTACGCGCAGCAAGCAAGCCTAGACAGGCTATGTTAGCCACGATACTTACCGTAGTGCTCAATATCGTGTTAGCTCCCATCTTCATTTGGCCATTGAATATGGGGATTATGGGTGCCGCTCTTGCCACCATACTCTCACAAGCCATTGCCCTTGTATGGGAGATAAAGCTGTTCTGCAACCGTAATGATATCCTACATTTTAAGTGGGGCATATACAAACTGAAAAGCGATGTTGTGAAAAACATAATAAGCATAGGTATGTCACCCTTTGCAATGAACGTATGTGCCTGCGTGGTGGTAATATTCATTAATGCCGGACTATCAAGGTTTGGTGGTGACCTTGCTGTTGGCGCATACGGTATAGCCAGTAAGCTGTCGTTCATCTTTATCATGCTGACCATCGGTCTTAACCAAGGCATGCTTCCAATAGCCGGCTATAACTACGGAGCCCAACGCTTCGATCGTTTGATGAAAGTGTTTAAGTACACCACCATAACGGCCATGACAATAACAACCACCGGATTCATCATCGCCGAGTTCTTTCCTTATCAATTTGCAAAACTATTCACAACAGACCAGACACTTACGGATATGGCGGTAGAGGGTATCCGGATTCATATGTTAGCATATCCCATCGTGGGTTTTCAGATGGTAATAACCAACTTTTTTCAGTGTATTGGCAAGGCCAAGATAAGCATTTTCCTATCGCTATCACGCCAGATGCTATTCTTGTTGCCTCTACTTGTTATACTACCGTCTTTGCTAAAAGTAAACGGGGTATGGATGGCCATGCCTATTTCGGACACCATGGCGGCAATCGCAGCAGGACTTATGATGATGAAATATATGAAAAAAATTAAAAAGAGGAATCTATAAACAAAACAAAAACAATGATGAGACTGAAATTTCCTTTATTCATTATTATGTGCGCGCTGTATTTTACTGCGTGCAAAGACGATGAACCGTTCTTCTCTTTTTATTCACTTACAAACGACATAGTCTCCATAGATGCCGAAGCTGGAGCCACAGCAACGGTCTCTTTCAGCAGTACCTTAGAGTGGCAGGTAAGTATCGATGAGGACTGGTTATCCGTCTCACCCGAAAGTGGGGAAGGGGGCGAACAGGAAGTAACGTTGACTGTAGACAAGCCCAACGACACTGGTGGAGAGCGCACTGCTACACTAACTTTTACTTCTGGCTCTCTAACCCAAAGCTTTACGATCAGCCAAGATGAATATATCCGCCTCGAAGAAACAGAGATTGAAATATCTACCGAAGGCGGAAACTTCGAAATAAACTTCTTCACTACGATAGAAGATGGCGAATTCGGCGTCTACTCAGAAGGAGTAGACTGGATAGTAGAACAGACCAAAACCCGCGCGGCTGAGGAAACGGGTTACTACTTAGCCTTACGGGCGACGGCTAACACGAGTAACCAAAGCCGTACGGCCACATTCTATTTTGTGAAGGAACCTTTCGATAATAAGTATGCCGATCGCTACATCCTTGCGACAGCCACACTGACCCAAGCCGGAGGCATGACAGGTGAAAGCACTGATTATTCGGCCGACGGGACTGTGCGTACCATCCAATCGCATACGGCAGGCAACGGCATTCCTATTGTTCTGATGGGTGATGGATTTATAGACACAGAGATAGCTGAAGGATATTACGATGAAGTGATGGACAAGGCTGTTGAGAATCTTTTCAGCGAAGAACCGATGGCCACACTGAAGCCCTATTTTGACATTTATGCTGTAACAGCCGTATCAAAAAACAATCTGTTCGGCTCACGGTATGAAACGGCCTTTAGTTGCGTATTGGAAGGCGGAAATAGCACCGGTATATCTGGTGACGATGAGGCTATATTGAAATATGCACAGTTCATAGAAGGCATCGATCTGTATGAAACACTGGCTATCGTCATTCTAAACTCATCGGCCTACGCAGGTACTACGTACTTTAACTACAGTTTTCCTGGTAGTAATGAGCCTGTGGAATTCTCTATTGCATACTGTCCTGTGATTTACGATTTGGAAAGCGAATCGTTTCGACAAGTACTGACCCATGAAGCTGTGGGACATGGCTTCGCTAAACTCTTAGATGAATATTCCTATGAGGAGAACGGCACCATACCGTCCGACGAGATTGAGTCTGTACTCCTTTTACAAAGCTACGGATGGGCGCAAAATGTCGATTTTACGGACAACTCTGAAGAAGTCCTTTGGGCGGCCTTTTTGGTCGACGAACGATACGAGGCACAAGGACTTGGCGTGTATGAGGGTGCCGATACCTATAGGTATGGTATCTACCGTCCGACAGAAGAAAGTATGATGAACTCTAATACATCGGGATTTAACGCTCCTTCACGCTTGTCTATTTATACTCGTGTCAAGGAAAGTGGCGAAGGATATACACCTGGTTATGAAGAATTTGTCAGTTTCGACCAGCAAACCTATGTATCGTCTACAGTTACGTCTGCGACTATCCGATCGACGTCTGCCATCACGAAGCCTTTTGCTCGTCCCCGCTTTGCCGGAAAGCAGCTTTCGATCAACTAACGGTAAAAATTAAAAAAGAAGAGAAGAATTGAATCGTGAGTAAGGTGTGCAAACCTATACGAGATCACAAAGAAGACAAAAGCTTTTACTCGGGAGATAAAAGTTTATCTTGCAACTTAACTTCTGCACGGTTCAATTTCTTTTGTTAATTTTTCAATCTCAAATCAATCATGTATCTTTGCGCTGCAAATATTAAAAACATAAAGATGATGAAATATATTTTCTGCTATCTATGGGCAATACTGACAATATTATTGGTTTCTTCTTGCCAAGATAATAAGAACTTCAAGGTAGAAGGAGTCGTTTCCGGTGCAGATAGCCAAACGATGTATTTGGAGAATGTCGGAATTTCATCCGTGCAGATTCTGGACTCGGTCAAACTGAATCCAGGAGGACAGTTCGAGTTCAAACAACCCCGCCCTATTTATCCCGAGTTTTATCGCTTGCGATTAAAAAATCAGCTAATCAATTTTGCAATAGACTCCACAGAAGTTATCCACATCGTAGCGGACGCCGGAACATTTGCTACGTCCTACAAAATAGAGGGTTCTGAAAATTGCAAGGCGATTAAGGAGATAACATTAGCTCAATTAGATGCTAATCAGGCTATTAATAAGATTCGTAAAGAGTACGAACTGAAGGATTTGGAAGACACTGCTTATGTCAATCGGGTGATGGAAATATCGAACACTTATAAAAAAGTCGCTTTGAAGTATATTTATGGAGCGCCAATGACTACGGCCGCTTACTATGCACTTTTTCAACAAGTGCATGGATTACTATTTTTTGACTTATATGATCAGACAGACTCGCGAGCATATGGAGCAGTAGCAACCAGCTTCAATCGCCTTTATCCGGAAAGCCCGCGAACCAAACAGCTCTATAATTTGGCTTTGCAATCCATCAAAATAATTCGAAATCAACGCAAATTGGATTTAAACGAATTAGCTACTACTGAAACAGGTTTCTTGGAAATCGCCCTACCCGATATTTATGGCAATACTATCAAGTTATCTGAAAATATCAATGGAGGCCCTGTGTTAGTCAACTTTACTGCTTATCTGGCGGAATGGTCTCCAGCATTGAACATCGAACTGAACAAACTCTATACAAAGTATGCCGATAAAGGTTTAAAGATTTACCAAATATCACTGGACTCAGACGAGCATTTCTGGAAGAATGCAGCCTCTAACCTGCCATGGATTTGCGTACGCGACCCGGAAATGGCCTATTCGCAAGTGGCCGCATTGTATAACGTTAAACAATTACCGGCTATTTTTGTTATAGATAAGAACGGCAATGTGGTAAAACGTGAAGACAATCTGCACGAACTAGAAAACGATATAAAACAATTCTTATAAACAAAAGTGCGCTAATTCGTTCTTTCAGAAATATGTTATAAAGCAAAAAATAAAGACATGGAATATTAGAAAACTTGTCTTATATTTGCAACGTCTTTACATTCTACAAGAGAAAGAGAGTTTCTGTCAAAGCTTATGTTATTGACAGGGATTCTTTTTTATTACACGAGAAAACTCGACAAAGCAATTACTAAATTAGAATTAATTATAAACAAATAAAAAAAATAGGAGGATTTTGTATGGCTGTTAGCTATATGACTAAAGACGGCTATAATAAGATTTTGGCCGAAATTGATTATTTGGAATCAGTTAAACGCCCGGAAATCTCAGCACAAATAGCGGAAGCACGAGATAAAGGCGACTTATCTGAGAATGCAGAATATGATGCAGCTAAAGAGGCGCAAGGAATCATGGAAGCCAAGCTAGCACAACTGAAAAGTTTGATTGCAAATGCACGCTTGATTGACGAATCTCGTGTACAGACGGATGAAGTGCAGATTTTGAATAAAGTAAAAATCAAGAATACGAAGAACAATGCGATAATGACTTATACGCTGGTTTCAGACTCGGAAGCGAACCTTAAAGAAGGCAAGATTGCTATTAGCACACCGATTGCGCAAGGCTTATTAGGCAAGAAAGTTGGTGATATTGTCGAGATCAAAGTCCCTTCTGGAATGATGAATTTCGAGATTATGAATATTTCTATTTAATCAGAGAGTATATGGCAACAATATTCAGTAAAATTGTGGCGGGAGAAATCCCTTGCCATAAAATCGCAGAGAACGACGAGTTTTTCGCTTTTTTGGATATCAACCCAATAGCTATCGGGCACACATTAGTTATTCCGAAGCAAGAAATTGATTATATCTTCGACATAGATGCCCCCATGTTAGGCCGTATGATGGCATTTGCCAAACAAGTTGCTAATGCACAAAAGCAAGCCATTGCATGTAAACGCATAGGTTTAGCAGTGATGGGATTAGAAGTTCCACACGCTCATATCCACTTGATTCCTATTACGAAAGAGTCTGATATGTATTTCGGTGGAAATAAATTGAATATGTCGCAAGAGGAATTGAAAGAAGTAGCCACCAAGATTCGGACAGCTTATAAATAAAATCATTTTA
>CAZOKT010000099.1:0-3279 GCA_964580505.1 uncultured Parabacteroides sp.
AAACATCCGCCATACAATTTATGTCGAACTCACGTTAAGTTAAAACCCCTCGTTCGGTCGTCGCCAAATGTCGTTTTCGTGCTAAACCACTGCTTGCTTTCCTCGTTTTTATCCGTTTCCGGCGTAATCAACCCCTTTCTTTCAGCAAAATTAAAGTTCTTTGTTCTAAATATCCGAATATTTTACACTCCGTACTTATTCGTTAGAAAAAGCAGAAAATGGCCGAGCAACTGCCGCAAAAAGACATCCGCACGCCGGAATTGCTTCGGGAAGTCTCGCGCCTATACCGCCTTATCGTGCAACAAGTCAACGCCTTTGCCATCGTGCAGATCTCCGAAACCATCTCTGATTTCATCGAGCGGATGAACGGCTTAGTCAGCTCCTCGGAGGCGATTCTCAGCCATGATACCTCCCACAAGACGGCAAAGGCGTAAGGAGTTGCATTCCCTCATTTCACCACCGGCAGTAAAATCCTTGTGGCAGCGTCCTTTTGGTGATAGATGCGGATGCGCTGGCGCATCTCGAAGTCCTCGACGGTGCAGGTATAGGTGTCAATGAATCGTTGCGGATTGCGGTCGATGATGGGGAACCAAGAACTCTGGATTTGAATCATCAGCCGATGTCCCGGCAGGAAGGTGTGTGCCACGTCCGGCAAGGTGTAGCATACCGGCGTGATGCAGTCGGGCTCGAACGCTTTCGGAAACTCGAAGCTCTCGCGGAAACGGCCTCTGAACAGTTCGCCACGCACCATCAGTTGGTAACCGCTCATCGGATACCGTTTGTTGTTCAGGTATTTCGTCGCTTCTTCAGAATATTTGAAGTTCTCCGGAAACACGTCGATGACTTTCACCATAAAATCCGCATCTGTACTGCTGATAGCCGCCTGAAGCTCGACCTCGATAGGTCCGGCAAGGCGGAGCGTATCTTCCAGAACGGGCGTAACAAAGCTGATGACGTCGGGGCGTGACGTGGCAAAACGCTGGTCGTCCACCATGAACTCCAATGTGCGGTAAGTCGTGGGGTTCGCCGTATAGGGCACCGGCTTGCTCATGTCGGAAACATACTCTGTAAACGAGTCTTCTTCCGTCGGTGCATCGGTCGAGACCTTGCCTCCCGCGTGGAGGTAATAAGGCACCCTCTCCATCACCTCCGACGGCCAGACGTCCGAGAATTTCCATACATTTTCGCCTGTGTGGAATATGTTCACGTGGTGCGCCGGTTTGTCACCTTTCCCTTCCAAGTAATAGCGGAAGAACGGGTATTCGATTTCATCCTTGTAGAACGCCGACGGACTTCCTCCGAAGTAGAGATTGCCAAATCCTTCGAAGTTGAGGCGTGTCCACGCGCCGTGCCACCACGGACCAAACGCAAGATAAAGCTCCGTCTCGGGAGATTGTTCCTTGATTGCCTTGTAGGTGTTCCACGCGCCATAACAATCCTCCGAATCGAACAAGCCGCCCACTACCAGCACGGCAGGTTTAAGCTCATAACACGAGCGGCGAGCGTCGCGCTCCTGCCAGAAAGCATCGAAGTTGGGGTGCATTTTGATAAGGTTCCAAAGCGTCTCTGTCGAATCCTTCACCAAATCGTCCGCGTCCTTAAACGTGCCCAACGCGAGAAAGTCAGTATAGACATCGTTCTTGACAATCTCCTTCATGATGCCCTTTCCTTCGTGTCGCCCTTCCAGCCAGGGTAAGAAATTGGTGGTTTGGAGGAACGTGAAGGCTCCGTTGTGATGGCGGTCGTCGCCCCGAAACCAATCCGTAACCGGTCCTTGCGGAGACACCGCCTTTAATGCCGGATGATTGGCAGAGGCAGTCATCGTCGCCTGAAATCCATCGTAGCTGATGCCCCACGTGCCCACACGCTGATTGCTGTGGGTGTTATGGATAAGCCATTCGATTGTATCATACGTGTCGGTGGACTCGTCAATGTCTTCATTGCTCTTCCGATTCTTGTTCAAGGGTCTGACCTGCACAAATTCGCCCTCGCTCTTATGCCGTCCGCGAATATCCTGAAAAACGAGGATATAATTATTGGCAATATAGTGCTTCATCGAACCTTCCGTGTTCTTTACTGCCCTGTCGAACTTTTCGCCGTAAGGCTCGCAAGAGTAGGGAGTACGCATCATCAGGATAGGATGCTTCTCTGCATTGTTTATCGGTTCGTAGATTGCGGTATAGAGCTTAACGCCGTCCCGCATCGGAATCATTACTTCTCTTTTTGTATAGATTTCTTTGATTTTTAACTCCAGACTGTCCACCGGCTCGCTTTTTTCTTGTGCGATTGCGGCAAAACCGGCTGAGCCGAGCATGGCGATGATAAAGATAAGTTTGCCTATACGTTTCATTTTATTCAGCTTGTTTGTTTATGCGTTCATTCAGATAAGCGATGCGTTTCAAAGCCTTGCGTTTGGTCTCCGCCATTTGGTGAATATCGGTCAGCGCCATGGCCAAGTTGTATGTTGCCACTAAGGCTTTTTTATCTGCATCCGCCATATAAATAATATAAGGTTTTCCGCCTTTGTATTCTACTTTGATACGTTCGTCAGCATGGTCGTGGATGAATTTGATGGCATCTTGTCCGTTCGCTCCTTTATACGTTACGACTTCGGTGGTACTTCCCATGTCTTCGAAATGATAATTCACGCCGCCATCATACGGAATAGATGCCGTTTCGGCGAAAAGCCCGTCGGGAGTGCTCAGTTTAATAGAAGTATGATCGATAGGCTGACCGCCATAATACACGCTTGCCAAGTATATTTCGCCATGCTCATTAACACCGCATCGTACATAGCAGCGCTGCACATTCCGCTCGATGGTCTGTTGCTTCCAGATGTAGTTTCCAATCTCTTCATAAAGCGTATCCTTCTCGAACGTAAAGCCAGTCTTGAGCGAGTCTGCTTCGTGCAATCGGATTGGCATCAGACTGTCGCAAAAGGCGATGTTGCGTTCTGCCTCTTTCATATCAACTTCGCGCATTAGCGTAAGTGCTTCTTTCAGCGCTCCGACTTTCTTTGGAAACTTAGCCCGCAAGCTGTCGATTTCCGTTCTTGCTGCGAGGAAATCACTCTGTTCATAATAAGCGCGTGCCCTGTCCAAATATTCCTGAGCTTGCTTGCTTTCCTGATTGCAACCACTCAACAAAGCTGCTAATAGCAAACCTGTCATATATCTCTTCATAACCATGATTTTATAAATTATTATGACAAAGATATGCATAAAAAGTGAAACACGGAAGAATAATGTAGCAAGGGTTTTGGCATCAAAGCCGTCACAC
>CAZOKT010000099.1:3379-8062 GCA_964580505.1 uncultured Parabacteroides sp.
TTCCTGAAATCGTTTGGATATTCTCGTCTGAATCTCTATCTTTGTGGATGAGAAAAATAAACAATAAAAGATATTCTTTTTCCCAAGAATTTATATTAACATTTAAACAATAGAGTATGCCAATACTAAAACAAGCAAGCGAAGCATTGTGCGGAACTTTTCTGGTTGGTTTGTTAGCCCTTGCTTCTTGTAATCAAACACTCAACACACAGATTAACCTGATACCGGAACCGTCAGAAATGAAACTCTCGAACGGAGTATTCAAAATAGATAGTGCCGGTTTATTTGGAAACGAAACATCCAAACAAGTATGCTACACAATTAGTCCGGAGTTGTCGGATATCCCGGAAGAGGGCTATACTTTTACGGTTGACAAAAACGGAGTACAATTAATCGCTCGTACCGAAGCCGGGCTTTTCTACGGTAAGCAAACATTGTTGCAACTACTTACTCCTGAGGGATTGCCATTTGTGCAAATTACGGATGCGCCCCGATTTGCGTATCGTGGATTACATTTAGATGTCTCCCGCCATTTCTTTACCAAAGAGGAGGTAAAGAAAATCATGCAAGCTATGGCTTATTATAAACTGAATACCCTTCATCTGCACCTGACTGATGCCGCAGGATGGCGTATTCAGATAGATAAGTATCCGAAACTTATATCGGAAGCCTCTTATCGTACTCAATCGGATTGGCGGGAATGGTGGGATAAAGGAACAGACCGTAAATACTTAAAGGAAGGAACATCCGGCGCTTATGGAGGCTACTATACGAAGGAAGATATTCGAGATATTTTAGCTTACGCTGAAGAAAAGCACATCAATGTAATTCCAGAAATCGAATTTCCCGGTCATTCGGAAGAAGTTTTTATTGCCTATCCGGAGTTATGTTGCGCCGGAAAACCATATACAAGTAGTGATTTCTGCATTGGAAATCCCAAGTCTTTGCAGTTTATGGAGGATGTACTAACAGAGATTATGGAGTTATTCCCGTCAACATATATCCATGTGGGAGGAGATGAAGCCTCTAAAGCTGCCTGGAAAAAGTGTCCGAAATGCCAAGCTTTGATGAAAAAGAAAGGCATGAAAAATGTCGAAGAACTGCAGAGTTATATGATTCACCATGCGGATTCCTTTTTAACAGTGCATGGCCGGAAAATGATAGGCTGGGATGAGATTATGGAAGGCGGCCTTTCTCCGCAGGCTACCGTCATGTCATGGCGTGGAGAATCCGCAGGATTTCAAACGGCAAGGATGGGGCAGGATGTGATAATGACTCCGGGGAATTATATGTATTTCGATTTCTATCAAGCCGATCCTCGTAAACAACCTTTTGCTATTGGAGGCTACACACCTATTCGCAAGGTTTATAGTTATAATCCGCTGCCGAAAGACTCGTTGACTCCAGACGAGTCCAAGCATATACTCGGAGTTCAAGCGAATACATGGACGGAATATATTACGACTCCAGAGCACTTGGAATATATGATGTTTCCACGTGCGCTTGCTGTAGCAGAAATAGGCTGGACTCCGCAGGATAAGCGGGATTGGCAAGATTTTAAGCCTCGTCTTAATGCACATATTCCGGTTTTGCAGAAAATGGGATTGAATGCGTTCCCACTCTCTTATGAATTGGATTTCTCGATGAACGTGGATACGGTTGCAAAGCAGATTACGGTTTATCTCGATGCTGAGAAATATCCGACGGAGATTCGATATACAACAGATGGTTCTACGCCAACAGCTGGCTCTATGCTTTATCAAGACGGGATTGTTGTGAAGGATTCGGCTGATATTTGTGCCGGAATCTTTGAGCATGGACAGCTAATGGGCGAAACTTCGCAGAGACGTGTGGATTACCACCTGGGCATCGGTAAATCAATTCGCTTTAATAATCGCTTATATCCGGGTTATATGGCAGGAGGCGAACAGGCATTATTAGATGGTTATCGTGGAGGATTGACCTATTTGGATGGTCGCTGGCAAGGTTATACCGATAATTTGGATTGTATAATTGATTTGGGTAAATCTATGGAACTTCATTCCGTTTCTTCTCGTTATATGCAATTGACAGGTCCAGGAGTGTATCAACCGCTTTATGTTGAATTGCTAACGTCGGAAGATGGTGAGAATTTTACCTTGCAAGGGCAGATACCCACGACGATTTCTCCGGATGACACTATGCTGAATTTCCAGACTTATACGTTTAATGGAGATTGGAAGGCACGATATATTCAGCTGAAAGCAAAAAATCAGAAAGGATTCATCTTTGTAGATGAAGTGGTGATTTGGTAAATACAATTTTAAAATCATTGATAATATGAAACGACAATTAGTAACACTCTTGCTATGTGGGAGCTTGACAACTTTCGCACAGCAACCGGTTGATTTTGTGAATCCGTTTATCGGTACGAGTAATTTCGGTACGACAAATCCCGGAGCTGTTTGCCCGCAGGGAATGATGAGCGTAACACCATTCAACGTCATGGGATCGCCGACGAATAAGTTTGACAAAGATGCACAATGGTGGTCTACACCTTACAGCTCGGATAATGACTTTTTTACGGGTTATGCACATGTAAATCTCAGCGGCGTGGGTTGTCCTGAGCTTGGCAGTTTACTATTAATGCCGACTACGGGCGAATTGAACGTTGATTATAAGCAATATGGTAGCCATTATAAGGATGAAGTAGCTCATCCGGGATATTATAGCAATGTTCTGACAAAGTATGATATCAAAACAGAAGTTACGGCAACACCACGCTCCGGTCTTGCTCGCTTTACTTTCCCGAAAGGAGAGGGAAACATCTTGTTAAATCTTGGTGAAGGATTGACTAATGAAACGGGAGCAACGGTTCGCTTCGTGAACGATACCGAGATAGAGGGTACTAAGCTGTTGGGCACTTTTTGCTACAATCCTCAAGCGGTTTTTCCTATTTACTTTGTCATGCGTTTGAATAAAGCACCAAAAGAGCGTGGTTATTGGAAAAAACAACGTCCGATGCAAGGTGTGGAAGCAGAATGGGATATCTATGCGGGTAAATATAAACTTTATACGAAATATACACGCGAAATAAGTGGAGATGATATAGGTGTTTGGTTTCGTTATGATACTGAGACAGATGAGCAAATAGAAGTCCAAATCGGTGTATCTTTTGTAAGTATTGAAAATGCCCGAGAGAACTTGAACAAAGAGCAACCTGGCTTCAATTTTGAGGAAATAGTGGCAGCCGCTCGTGAAGCATGGAATAGAGACTTATCTCGCATTACGGTAGAAGGTGGTACAGAAGATGAAAAAACTATTTTCTATACGGGCTTATATCATCTTTTAATTCATCCTAACATTTTGCAGGATGTAAATGGTGAATATCCAAAGATGGAAAGCCTTGAAACGGGTAAAACCTCTGGAACACGCTATACGGTGTACTCTTTATGGGATACATATCGTAACGTAAGCACACTGATGACTCTTCTTTTTCCAGATCGTCAACTTGATATCATTAATACCATGCTTGATATGTATAAAGAGAACGGCTGGTTGCCAAAATGGGAACTCTATGGACGTGAAACTTTTACCATGGAAGGCGACCCTGCAATTCCCTACATCGTAGATGCTTATATGCGCGGCCTGAAATCATTTGATGTAGAATATGCCTACGAGGCTATGCGAAAAGGAGCAACAACTCCGGGAGAATATAACCTTCTACGTCCGGATGCTAATGATTATTTCAGCTTGGGCTATGTACCTTTGCGTGAACAGTATGATAATTCTGTTTCCCATGCCCTTGAGTATTATATAGCCGACTGGAATTTATCGAAGTTTGCTGAAGCTCTTGGCAAGAAAGATGATGCGAAACTATTCCTCCAACGTTCAATGGGTTATAAGCACTATTATTGCAAGGACTTCGGAACTTTACGGCCTATTCTTCCGGATGGCACTTTCTATACCCCGTTTGATCCTAAACAAGGTGCTAATTTTGAGCCTTGTCCCGGATTTCATGAAGGAAATTCTTGGAATTATACGTTTTATGTTCCGCATGACATCAATGGCTTGGCCAAATTGATGGGAGGGAAAAAAGCATTTATCGATAAGCTGCAAAGCGTATTTGATGATGGTAATTATGATCCTGCAAACGAGCCGGATATAGCATATCCTTATCTGTTCAGTTATTTTAAAGGAGAAGAATGGCGTACTCAAAAAGAGGTGCATGATGCGCTAAAAGCTGGCTATCATAATGCGCCAAATGGTGTGCCAGGAAATGAAGATACCGGCACGATGTCTGCATGGGCTATCTTTTCGATGTTAGGTTTCTATCCTGCATGTCCGGGAGATGTAAATTATGTAATCACTTCTCCTACATTCGACCGTGTTACTCTTCACTTGGACAAACGGTTTTATCCGGCTGGGGATTTGGTCATAGAGGCCGATCATACTACACCGGAGTCTTTCTATATTCAGGATATTCGCGTAAATGGAAAAAAACATAGAGGTTATACCATTTCACACGATGAGTTGGTGAATGCTGGGACCATCCAATTCACGTTGGGAGAAAACCCGAAGAAGTGATTCTATTTAATGTGAGTTCGATATAAGGGATAAGTAAGGACATGAACCGGCATCGGCTTGTGAATACTACCTCCGGACTATACAGGTTCAACCTCCGAGGCACTTAGGTTGCACCTC
>CAZOKT010000100.1:0-8014 GCA_964580505.1 uncultured Parabacteroides sp.
TGAGGTTCTTCGGGTGTATAACTACTTCGGATTCTCCACTCTTGCGGATAAAGATTGTTTGCCCGATTTCCCAAATTCTTTACGAAGCCTATCGGGCAACCTTTATATGTCAGCAAGACATATCCTTTGGGCATATTAGCAGATAGGGACAATGTTTCCTTTCGCAAGTAGCCAATAGCCTTATGCCAATCTACTTCTTCCTGCGGGAACGCATCCCGATTCAATACATGGCTCAAGGCCAAAGAAGGTGCCGGTATTAAGTCCTTTCCTTTCAATTCTCCCACCTCCACACCTGCTGATAGAATGCACAACGTCTCTTGCAGACGTGCGTAAACTGAATGCAATTCAGGAGTCTGCATATAAAGCGTCGAATCTCGCCATACAGGAATATAAGAAGAGGTAAGGTTCAAGTAATCATCCACTTCTTTTGGCAGGACAGGCAGCCCTTTCCCTTTGACTTTCCGCTCTTTTCTTCCTTTGCTTTTAAGACGAAGCTCCCTTGCTTTGCCTTCTTCTTTCCGCATAACAGCAAGAAAGAATCCTTCTCCTTTCGTTTGATGTGGAAAGAAACGATATACGGGATTACTATATCGCAATGCCCCGCCGATATGCCATGTCGCAGGAATAGGTATCGTTAAAGGCTCTGCGCCGAGTTCCTCTATAATATATTGTACGTTTTCCTCATCTTCCTCACTATTATAAGTGCAGGTACTGTAAATAAGCAATCCGCCGGGCTTTAACGCATCCCATACATCATGCAAAATACGTCGCTGACGAGTAGCACAAAGTTCGACATTAGCCACACTCCATTCACCTATGCTATTCCTATCTTTGCGAAACATTCCTTCGCCGGAGCAAGGCACGTCCGTTAAGATTACATCGAACAGTTGCCTTAACCGGCCTAGCTCTTCGGGGGCATTATTTGTTATGATAGTATTTGGCGTTCCCCACTTCTGTACATTCTCCATCAAGACATAGCTACGCGAACGTATCACTTCATTACTAACGATTACACTTCCTTCAGGAAGCAGACTATGCAAGTGGGTTGACTTCCCGCCCGGAGCCGCACAAAGATCCAAGCATATCGCCGGTTTATCCACATACGCCCGTATCACCTGTTCCAAGAACATGGAAGAAGCTTCTTGCACGTAATAGACTCCGGCATGAAACAAGGGGTCGAAGGTGAAAGCTATCCGCTTCGTAAGATAACGTCCGGTCGCACACCACGGCACTGGCTCCAAGTCGGGCAACTCCGATTGCTTCGATGGATTAAACCGGATACTCGTAGGAGACTCATTTTGCAAAGCGTGTTCCAATTGTTTATAAGCCTCCTCTCCTATCAACAGACAGGTACGGTAGATAAAATCAGCGGGTAATATCATATTTCATATACGTTCTTTGAGGCAAAAATACTACATTTGCGGAAAATTAGAAAATATGCAAGCTGCACTATACCTCATACCTGTTCCATTAGGTGATACCGAACATCGCCGCGTATTGCCCGCCTATAACCTCGAAATTATCCGAACAATCCGCCATTTCATTGTTGAGAATATCCGAACAGCCCGCCGTTTCCTAAAGAAGGCCGACCCGAATATCGATATTGATACTCTAACTTTCTACGAGTTGAATAAACATACTTCTTCGGAAGAAGTGGCTGGTTATCTTCAACCCTTAGCAGAAGGAGAGTCTATAGGTATCATCTCAGAAGCAGGTTGTCCGGCAATAGCTGACCCGGGAGCGGATGTTGTTGCCCTTGCACAACGGAAACATTATCCTGTGGTGCCATTAGTAGGACCTTCATCGATTATCTTATCGGTAATGGCTTCAGGATTCAACGGCCAAAGCTTTGCATTCCATGGCTATCTTCCTATCGATAATACAACACGTATCAATACCATCAAGCGGCTAGAAGGAAGAATCTATTCTGAGAACCAAACGCAACTCTTTATCGAAACTCCTTATAGGAATCAACGTTTAGCAGAAGAGCTTATTAAGCAATGCCGCCCTTCCACCAAACTATGTATTGCATCCAACATTACCTGCCCTGATGAGTTTATCAAAACACGTCCGGTGAAAGAATGGACAGGTAAGCTTCCAGACTTAGCCAAGAAACCTACAATATTCCTTATCTATAAATAAGGCAGCATGGAAACGTATCAAGCACACCCCACTGCAATCATCGACGAAGAATGCCAGATAGGTGCAGGCACACGGATTTGGCATTTCTCGCACATCATGGCAAGATGTACCATTGGCGAGCACTGCAACATCGGGCAGAATGTCGTTATATCCCCCGAAGTTGTTATAGGTAATCGGGTGAAAATACAGAATAATGTTTCCGTATTTACAGGCGTAATTTGTGAAGACGATGTTTTTCTCGGACCGAGCTGCGTATTTACAAATGTAATAAATCCCCGAAGCCACGTACCACGCAAAGAATTATACCGGACAACACACATCAAAAAAGGCGCCAGCATCGGGGCGAATGCTACTATCTTATGTGGACATACCATCGGCCAATACGCCATGATAGGTGCAGGCTCGGTAGTAATACATGATGTTCCAGCTTATGTGCTGGTGGTAGGCAATCCTGCCCGGCAAATCGGCTGGGTAAGTGAGTATGGATGTCGGCTCCAATTCGATAACACCAGGCAAGCGACTTGTCCGGAAAGTGGAGAAGTCTATTGCTTGGAACAAGGGCGAGTGCGGAGAATCCGATAAAACACATTGCTAATGACGTATATACAGATACGGAAACCCAACAAACCATCATTACCAATCCCAACCTGCCCCATAGAGGCATTGAACAAACCGAAGGATATCAAGCAGATTGTATTGGGAAAGTGCTTCCTTCTCATGTTTCGTGCAATTTAAACAATGTGGCATTTTGCAGTGTCAGCGGTTTGTCGTGGGCAAAAAAGACAATGCCGTCTTCAGGAGCCTTGATCTCGTACAGCGTAGCACCTTCATAAGGATCGATGATGCGTGCCATCACTTCCCCCTCTTTTACCCTATCACCCGCCGTCTTCAACTTATGGAGTATACCCGCCACAGGGGCTTTGACCGTGCGCAGTTCTGATTCATGGATCACATAGGAATTGAAATACGGATGCACGAAAGTATCCTGTCCGATAATTCCAGCACGGTGCATGAAGTGCAACAGGGAACTAAGGATATAAGGCACCCTTTCCCCTTCCACCTGATTATTCTGCCCGCCATAGACGGAATAAGCTTTCGTATTCCAGATCTGCCAGTTGTAGTTCAGCAACGTCGTGTCAAAAGGAGAAGATTTGCGAAGACAAATATAAGGTAATCCAAATAGTCTGGCCGTCTCCACATCCTCATAGCCTGTCTGGATCATGCGTACATGTGGAATGAAATCCCCTGGCACGTAGAAACTAGCAAGCTGGATACCATATGCATATCCTTGTATTGCCTCGAACAAAGAGGAGGCTATGCGCTGGGTCGTTTCCCCAAGGTTGTAGCCAGGGAACATGCGGTTGATGTCCGTATTGTCCATTGCCCAAAAACGTTTCCCGATATTCATGGAGAAAGGATTGACCGAAGGTATGACCAGAATTTCGTGGCCGGGCACTATCTGGCTATTTTGCTCTAAACGAGCAAGACGAGCTACCATCTGCGAACAAATATACTGTTGCTGTATCTCATCACCACGCATTGCTCCTACGATAGCAATGCTTTTCTCTCCGGATCCGAAGCGGAATCCCACTATGCGGAACGTGTCACGGAAGGGAGACTCCATGCTGAATATGATTTCTCTTTTCATGTCGTTATACCTTTTTTCTTTTGTCTTGATTTACAACTGGTGAATACGAGCCAATAAGGATCCTTGGTAGACCACAGGGTAAGCGCGGAGCGTGAAAAGCAACCCATGAGTGGTTGCAAAGATATGCTGGAGCACTTCCCCTGTCAACGGACTAACTATGGATCCTATTTCTTCCCCTTCATCGACAATAATATTGTTTTTGATTTCAGTCAGGAAGATACCGGAAGTCTCCGCATTGATGAAACTCACCTTGTCTGCTACGGAAACCATTGGCGAACTTACCAGACAAGAATCCGGACGCTCACTCCACATGTCCATATCGTGCATCAAGTTCAGAATACCTGCCACTAACCGATTGCCATATCGATGGTTGATACGCATGCCTACCCCCATTTCCACCACCAAGGTCGGCGTGCCTATGCTGTTCAACGAATGTGCCAGCGTAGCTTCCAGCACTGTGGCAGCTTCGTGTATCCAGATGAAATCGACATTGAGCAGACGTGCGTAACGAGTTAGGCGTTCGGCAGTTTCGACATTGATACGTACCTGAGGAATTTCTCGCAAGAAGATGTTGCTTGAATGGATATCTATCACCATGTCGGCACCTTGCAAGTCATGAAATATAGTGTAAGCCACGTATTCGGCCATCGTCCCATCTGGGTTACCCGGGAAGATGCGGTTCATGTCGAGGTCGAAGTTCGGTATTCCTCTGGTTATGGAGTCAATGCCTAACGGATTCAATGCCGGATAAATCTCTATTGTCCCATCCAGCTTTTCAATGTTTTCCTGTATGAGCTTGTTCAACTGAAAGCATACGTATTGCCCTTCCAGTTCATCGCCATGTGTGCCGGTGACAATACAAAGACGTTTTGTGCCAAAACCATGACGGATGACGTTCTTCTTGATAAGCAACCGTTCGCCTACAGGCAAAGCAACGGAAGCCACTTGTTGTATTTGAGTCATATTTCTTCTACTGTTACACGTATTTCTGTCTGTTGGTGAGTTATACCTGTAAAGACACCCCGGTTCACTGGGCAATCGCTGGCATCACGTCCATGCGAAAGCTTGATATATCCATATTCGACCAAGCAGTCATTGGTAGGATCCACCCCCCACCAGTATCCTTTCTCGAGCACTTCCACCCACGCATGCGTGGCTCCGATGCCCGGCATGAAGCCATTGACGTAACGAGCGGGGATATGCCGCATACGGCATAGAGCAATAAGGATATGCGCATAGTCTTGACACACGCCTTGCCGTTGGTCAAACGCCTTCTTAGCAGGAGTAAGTATCTGAGTGCTTCCAGGCATATAGTTCATATATGCATGGATTTTGCTTGAAAGCCATAAGGCACATTCCAGCGGAGACTTTTCCTCGCCGCCTTCCACAAAGGCTTTCATCTCAGGAGAAACGGCCGTGAGCGGGGAAGCGACCTTGAATACCTCCTCAAAGCCGTCCGTCGGAATACGATACGAGGTAATGCGGGCTTCTCCACTACTCACATATACGAAAGAGTCGTGGAGTTCCATCCGGCTTCCATATTGTATCGGATTCCCCCAGGCATCTGAGCCATAGGTGACATAATCTGCCGGATGCACGAATAATTCCCTTTTGTCCGCCTGCTGACATGTGTTGACACAAGGCATGCATCGCAAGCGAAAAAAATGGTTGTTCACGGGAGAGTCGAAATGGATGATTGTTTGATAATTGTAAAAGAATCGTTTCATCTTTCCTGTTTTATTACGGAGAAAGTCAGAGTAGCACCAAATGGTTGAGGTACTTCAACAACTTTCCTTTATATTCCGCGTTGTCTTTATGGCAAAGATTGTATAAATCCTCCTCTAACAATTTGTCCAATTGTTGCAGCATCATTGTATCGAACAGGCCTTCTTCCATATTTCCGTATTTCTTCAGTTCATTGTACACCTCCTTTATGCGGAAGAAAGGATAGTCGAAACGGATATGCATATCCATGTTTTCCACTAATTTTCCTGTCTTCAGGATATTCCGAATACGTTCTTCCTGCACACGTTCATCGATAGAACCCCAAAAAGCAAGCAAATAATCAGTGACAGGCTGCAAGTCAGTGACGTTGGAATCTTCCTTTTTCGCCAGTCCTTGTATGCAAGACAGCGAAAGCTCAATATAAGACAATGTCTCACTCATGATTTCTTCACGCAGCACAATGGCATTATCGTAAGCCGAAGTAAGACTTGAAAGCAAGGAGCAAGGATTTTTCCCGTCATACATGTATCCCATACGAAAACTCTCCCTGTCGGGATAGGTGTTGCAGGCATCCAGCTTCAGGTAATATTCTTCGTAATCTTCAGGCTGACCGTCAATCATTTTATCATAATAACGGCGCAGCAGGTGTAGACTGATGTACACCCTTTCGGTATATCTTCCCAACCAGTAAAGTCGGTTGGCCTTATTTGCCGATATTGTATAACGTATCATCATGTTTGTGTTTTATGATTGTTCTTTGTTTTTGTTTATTGTTCCATTACCCAAGTATCTTTGAATCCCCCTCCTTGCGAGGAGTTGACCACAAACGAATGTGGGGTGCGCGAGAAACGGGTTAGCCCGCTTTTCCATACTTTCGTATGCTTCCCGCTAACAATAAAAGCCCGAAGGTCTGCCTTGCGTTCCACCCGTTCGTTCCCTTCCAATATCTCCAAATCTTTGAAATCAATTACCTCCTGGGCTATCCACCGGCGTGGTTCGGCTATGATCAGCCCTTTCAACTCTTCCAGTTTCGTGGCATCCAGATCGCGGCCGAATACCACCCCGTATCCGCCTGCTTCGCTCACATCCTTGATGACCAGCTTTCCTATATTATCTAAAATATATCGATAATCTTCCTCATAATAAGGGAGGTAGGTGGGTGCATTGGAAAGCACAGGCTCTTCGTGCAGATAGTAACGTATCATTTTGGGGACAAAATAATAGATGCCTTTGTCGTCTGCTACCCCGTTACCCGGCGTGTTGACAATGGCTACGTTCCCTTTCCGGTAGGCCTGCATCAGGTTAGGTACTCCCAGCAACGATGTTGGTTCAAAGACCAACGGATCGAGGTATTCGTCACTGATACGCCGATAGATACATCCCACCCGTTGCTTCTCCTTGAAAAGTCCCATGTAATACACGCAGTCGTTCTCTACAATCATATCTCCCGGATATGCCAGCGTTACTCCTGCCTTTTCTGCCAGATAAGAATGCTCAAAAAAGGCTGAGTTGTATCGTCCGGGGGTAAGGATTACTGATATACCTCTCCCGTCGTTCATGTATTCCATCATATCCCGTAGCAAGTTGCTGTAATCACGATTGTCCGCCACCGCATTGTTTTCATAAGTCTGCGGCGATACCTTTCGTGTGATAGTACGGGCAATCATTGGGTAAGAAGCACCCGAAGGTATGCGCAGGTTATCCTCCAAAATAACCCAATCTTCCTCCTTAGTCTGCACCAAGTCAATACCCGATATGTGCGAATACACCCCATGAATAGGCGAAATACCTTCACATTCGGGTAGGTATCCTTTAGAAGCATACACAAACTCCGGTGGAATGACACCGTCACGGAGGATATGCTTCTCGTGGTAGATATCATATAAGAACAAGTTCAACGCATTGACCCGCTGAGCCAATCCTCGTTCCAGCCTGTCCCAGTCCCGTTTACTTATTATACGCGGAATGGAATCGAAAGGGAACAACTGTTCGTTGAACACTCCTTTCTTATACACACCAAAACGGACACCAAACCGTTCCATCCATTTGTTGACATTATCCCTACTTTCAATCAATGCGTCCATATTTATAATAAATTAAATCCGTATAGCCTTTTATAATCTCTGCTTTCTTTTTGCATGTATTCATCATCAAAAATAATCGAAAAGCACACAAAATATAATACATTAAAACACTTTAATTTTATCACCTTGAATAAAGATTTCATTTTATCATCACTTATTGTATATTTCAATAAAAAAAAAAGATAAACATCTACATAGCTTACACATTAAAATCTCTTACACATGATGGTTAATGGCAATGATAATGGTTTATATTTTAGAATCCGACCACATCAGAAGCGGAACAAAATATCGCAGTTTATCTCTATAGCACGTTTACCGGAAGGACATGCGAGCTTCAGCAGAATCAACTTTAAATATCTGCATTTTTCTACAAACACAATGAGGATTGCAATATATCCGTATATACGCTTTG
>CAZOKT010000101.1:0-6291 GCA_964580505.1 uncultured Parabacteroides sp.
TATCTCTCGTGCCTCTTTCTATTTCCATTCATCTTCTCTTTAATTTTCAGCAACTTCTCCAATATTTGCCGATTATTCGACAAGCGTGGAATCTTATGCTGCCCGCCCAATTTATCTTTACTCCTCAACCATGCATAGAATGTACCCTCAGGAGCTACAATCACCTCTAAGGGTTGGAGGGAAATCTCCTTATAGCGTTTTGCTTCATAGTCCGAATTCAAACTCCGTAAAGCTTCATCCAAGATGCGGGCAAAATCTGTGATAGATACCGGTTCCTGCTCAAACTCAATGAGCCATTGATGCTTTCCTTTGGCTTTATCTAAAAGGAAGAGCGGGGCGGCGGTATATTCCTTCACGATCGCACCAGTCTTTAGACTGGCTATCCAGATAGCTTGGTCGGCATTGTTCACCATCAGCTCCTCGCCGAAGGCATTGATGTAGTGCTTTGTCCGCCCGGAAATAATGAATTTATAAGGGTGAATGGAGGTGAAGCGAACGGTATCGCCAATCAAATAACGCCATAATCCACCGGAGGTACTAATGACCAACGCATAATTCTTGCCCAATTCCACTTCTGACAAAGGTACGACATGCGGATTATCCGAGTCCAACTCATTTATCGGTACAAATTCATAGAACACCTCATAATCCAACATTAACAGAAGAGCGTGGTCATACGGGTTATCCTGAATACCAAAGAACCCTTCCGAGGCGTTGTAGGTTTCCATATAATGCATCTTGTCTCCTTTGGGAATTAGCGACTTATATTGCTCTCGATAAGGTTCGAAGCTAATTCCTCCGTGGAAGAACACCTCCAGATTAGGCCAGACATCCGTCAGGTATTGCTTCCCTGTCTTCTTCAAAATGGCTTTTAGCAAGACTAACATCCACGAAGGCACCCCCGAAAGGCTATTCACGTCTGCCCGACAGGTCTGTTCTACTATTGCCTTTATCTTGCTTTCCCACTCATTCATGAGGATGGTCTCCTTCTTTGGTACGCGGATTAGATTCACCAACGGATTCAGATTTTGCAGCAATACAGCCGACAAATCTCCGTAATGCGCCTGCCCGTTGAGTGGAGACGGGCTATGGCTCCCACCCAATATCAGCCCTTTATGCCGGAAAAAGCAGCTATCCGGATTATTGCGCAGATAGAGTGAGACCGTATCAAATCCGCCTTGGTAATGACAATGCTTTAAAATATCAGGTGTTACGGGCAGGAATTTGCTCTTATCTCTTGTTGTGCCGCTACTTTTTGCGAACCATCGGCACGTGCCCGGCCATAATACATTGGCTTCCCCATTAATCATGCGCTTCACATCGGCTTTAATCATGTCATACGTCTGGAGAGGAAAACGGTTTTTAAAGTCTGAATAGGTACGGATATAGCGGTAGCCATACTTCTCACCCCACGAAGTATGTTTCGCTTTGCGCACCAAATTCGACATTTGCTGAAGCTGTATTTCTTCACTCTCTTCTGCATATCGGTCGATTTGCCGGTGCCGGAGACGAAAATATTGATACACTATATGTGTCAAAATATCCATATATCTTTTTTATTGCAGGGCAAAGGTAATTAATCTCTTTATTATTTATACCTTTGCGCCTGATACAAATTACATATTCACTAAAAGCTTGTTTAAACAGACGAAAAGGCGTAAGCATAGAAAGATGTCGATTCTTTAAGATTTTATAGGCATAAATGCTTGAATTTATAACTATAAATCCGGACTAATATAGGCATAAATAGTTTTAATGCAATAGCAAAAATAAATATATGAAGATTGGAATTCTCTCATCAGGCGGAGATTGTCCGGGTATCAATGCGACAATCCGCGGCGTAGGCAAGACGGCCATTACGCAATATGGGATGGAAGTAGTCGGAATCCATGGCGGCTTTTCCGGATTATTGAACAAAGATGTGGAACTTTTAAATAAGAACAGCTTGTCTGGTATTCTGAATTTGGGTGGAACTATCTTAGGAACTTCCCGCGAAAAAGGATTCCGAGAATTGTTGACGTCGATGGATCACAACAAATCACGGCAAATCACGCAAATTTTTCAAGAGCTGGGATTGGATTGTCTGGTCTGCATTGGAGGAAACGGTACACAAAAAACCGCAAATTTGCTTGCCCAGCATGGTTTGAATATAATCGGTTTACCCAAAACCATTGACAATGATATTTGGGGAACAGAAATCACTTTCGGATTCGATACAGCAGTCAATATTGCCACAGAAGCGATTGACAGATTGCACTCTACGGCAAGTTCACACAAACGAGTGATGCTGGTCGAAGTGATGGGGCATCATGCAGGATGGATTGCTCTTTATGCAGGCATGGCGGGCGGAGCGGATGTCATTCTGCTTCCGGAGTTGGGTTTTGATATTCATAAAGTAAATGAAGCTATTTGCAGAAGGGCTCACATGGGCAAACCGCACTCTATCGTAGTAGTAGCCGAAGGATTAAAGATGCCGGATAAAAAGAAAGCAACCGATTTCCTGACGCACGAGATAGAAGCATCTACCGGTATCGAGACACGAAAGACTGTATTGGGTTACATCCAGCGAGGCGGAAATCCTTCGCCATACGACCGAATATTGGCCACACGTTTAGGAGGATATGCCGCTGAACTCATCTCAAACAGACATTTCGGGTGTATGGTTTGCGTTAAGAATAATCAAATCGATTCCCTCCCTTTGAGCGAAGTAGCCGGAAAACTCAAATTAGTTACCCCCGAACATGATTTAATCATACAAGGCAAGCGGATGGGTATTTCATTCGGTGTATAGATGTGTAATTAGTCAAAGAGGCAGAAATGTTCGAAGGATATATCGGCATTCGCTTGTGGAATGGGCAATTAATAGAAGATACGCTATTTTCTATCTTATGCGTGTTATTCTTCCTTTTTGCCGTCAATGCCCGCCTGCATACAAAATCATTCCTGAAGATGTTCCGATGCATCAGAGCTTTGGGAAGAGCGGGAGCGAATTCGGATATATCCGTCTATTACAATATCTATTTTAGCGGGTTCATGACTTTTCAAACCTTGCTATTATGCGGAATATCCGTATTCTTGGCAGCTATCCATTCCGGGCTTCTTCAAAACCTAACCCAGGAGAAAATCCTTGTTTCCATAGCAAGCTCATTCCTCCTGATGCTGTTCTATTATATATGTCGACGTGTGGGTTATCACCTGTTGATTTATACTTTTGCCAATGAAGAATACCACAAGCGATGGAAGCTGAACTACAATTCTATAATTGGCTTTTGGGGAATGCTTCTTTATATTCCGGTTATATGGCAAGCGTTTATAGGTAATTATTACTATTTCATGGTGTCTCTGTTTGTTTTTCTTTATATTTTGTGCCGATTTGCAATAATTTGCAAGTCGATACGTTTATTTTACACAAAAAAAATCGGTTTATTCTATTTAAATTTGTACCTTTGCGCCCATGAAATTCTGCCCGTTTTGCTATTATATAAGGGCTTTGTTTATTTGTATAACTTTATCGAGAAAAGTGCTTTATGGCATTGACTATCAAAAAACTATTAGTATCACAACCTAAGCCTGCATCAGAGAAATCTCCGTATTTCGACATTGCAGAAAAATACGGAGTAGAGATTGATTTCCGTCCGTTCATCAAGGTGGAACCCTTATCTTCAAAGGAATTCAGACAACAACGAATTTCTATTTTAGATTATACAGCCATTGTTTTTACCGCACGTACGGGGATAGACCATTTCTTCCGTCTATGTGAAGATTTAAGGGTCACTGTTCCGGAAACTATGAAGTATTTTTGCATGACAGAAGCCATTGCTGTTTACCTCCAGAAATACATCGTATACAGAAAGCGAAAGATTTTCTTTGCAGCTACCGGAAAGCAAGATGATTTAGTTACTATCATTGCAAAACATCCGAAAGAAAAGTATTTGATTCCGGTATCAGATGTTCACAAGGATGATCTGAAACTGTGCTTGGAAGCAAAGAAGATTAATTTTACGGAGGCCGTTATGTATAGGACGGTAAGTAATGACTTCACAGCGGATGAGAAGTTTGATTATGATATGTTGGTCTTTTTCAGTCCGGCGGGAATATCTTCATTGCTGAAGAATTTCCCTGACTTTGAACAAAAGGACATCCGCATAGGATGCTTCGGACCAACTACGGCCAAAGCCATTAAAGAGGCAGGACTACGTTTGGATGTGGTAGCTCCTACTCCGGAAGCTCCTTCCATGACGGCTGCATTGGAACAATACTTGAAAAAAGAGGCAGGAGAATAATTAATGTCACAACGCAGGTACACTTTGCGCAAAGCCGAGCGCCTGTCGTGGAAACGTCATATCGACCAGTTGTTCCTTCAGGGAAACTCATTTGTGGCGTATCCTCTTCGGGTGATTTACCTTGAAACAGCAACGGCGCAATGTGTACCTGCTTCCATTTTAATAAGCGTCCCGAAAAAGAAATTCAAGCATGCCGTAAAGCGAAACCTCATTAAACGTCGTATCAGAGAAGCCTACCGTCTCCATAAAACAGAACTCACAGACACGCTGAACCCTGCCGAAAAACACCTCCATCTCGCCTTTGTTTACTTAGGCAAAGACGTTGCTACACTGTCTGAACTGAACCAAGCCATGATGAAAGTCTTCCGTATCTTACGAACAAAGATTCCATGAAAAGATTCATTATTTACTGCCTTTTACTCCCGATATACTTCTATCGTTGTTGTATTTCTCCACTGACACCACCCAGCTGCCGTTTTACTCCAACCTGCTCCGAGTACGCGATTCAGGCGTTGAAAAAGTATGGACCGTTGAAAGGACTTGGCCTCACTGTCCGACGCATCCTGCGCTGCCATCCGTGGGGAAGCAGCGGTTTTGACCCTGTCCCCTAATCTGCTACTCCATCTTCCCTCTGTTTCTATGAAACCCAGGTACTGCTTAGGGGGGGGACTTTTCTTACTTTTTCTGATTTTTCTCAGACCGAAGTTCATTAATTCTATAGGATTCCTTACCTTTGTGGCAAATCTTTAACTGTGAGAAAGATGGAGAAATTACTTCAATATATTTGGAAATACCGGCTTTATCAACCAGGAGATTTGAAAACCACACAAGGCGAACGGTTGGAAGTGATAGACACAGGTATTCAGAATCGAGATGCCGGACCAGACTTCTTTAATGCAAAAGTACGAATCAATGGTGCATTGTGGGCAGGATGTGTAGAAATCCATGACAAAGCGTCTGATTGGAAGAGACATGGACATGCTTCCGATAAGGCGTATGATAGTGTAATACTGCACGTGGTTTTAGAAAATGACGCGCAGGTATACCGAACGAATCAGGAGCCTATTCCGCAATGGGTGATGGAAGTGCCGGAGCGGGTATATCACAATATGGAGTGGCTGTTGAGCCGAGACGGCGATTTGGTCTGCTTCGAGCGGATACCGGAAATAGAACCGATTCATCGAACGGAGTGGCTGGATAGTCTTTTGTGTGAACGCCTTGAACGAAAAACGCAAGACATTTACCGATGGCTTGACCAATATAACCAGGATTGGAACGAAGCGTTCTATATCTTGTTATGCCGCAACTTTGGATTCGGAGTAAACAGTGACATCTTCGAGCGTTTGGCGCGGAGTTTGCCCTTGCGATGCATTCAGAAGCAGCGGGGTAGCGCGTCGCAAATCGAAGCACTTTTTATGGGGCAGGCGGGGATGTTGGAAGAACCGTACGAGGAATTTCATTATTATTACCGCTTTTTGCAGCAAGAGTACCGGTTCCTGAGGAAAAAGTTCGATTTGAAACCACTAGACAGTTACCTCTTTCGCCGACTCCGTATGCGCCCCGGTTCGTCTCCTTATATCAAACTGGCACAGCTTGCAGCCGTATGGGTAAAGCATGATACGCTCTTTTCTATGTTGCTGAATGCCGGAACATTGCGTGAGATAAAGGATTATCTTCGGGTGGAGACGACAGCGTTTTGGGATACGCATTATAACTTTCGGGAGAGTTCGCCGTTGAAAAAGAAGCTATTGGGGGATAAATCCCTTTGTATCATTCTCATCAATACAATAGTCCCGATGATGTTTGCCTACGGACAATACCACCATCTGCCGGAATATACCGAGCGTGCCTTCAAGGTGTTGGAGCGGATTCCGCCTGAAGAAAATCACATCATCCAGTTGTTTTGTACGGCAGGAATCCAGGTGCTGCATGCCGGAGATTCGCAAGCGCTGATTCAACTCAAGCGTGCCTACTGCGAACAGAAGAAATGCCTCTATTGCCGCTTTGG